>JBBIJG010000316.1:0-4080 GCA_037446095.1 Caldilineae bacterium | reverse complement strand
CTACGCCGGGAGCTCGAATAGAAATTGCAAGTGCGAAATATAGGCTCAGTCCGAGAGATTGCTCAGCGCTTCCTGCAAAAGCTCCTGAGCGATGGCCTGTTCTGGGGCCTCGAAAACGGCCACCAGGTACCGGGCCCTCTGGCCAGCCGCCGACAGGTTCTCCAGACCGCTGCCCTCCAAAGCAGCGTGGGTGGCTTCAGCCATAGCCGTGTCGGTATACTCCACAATCAACAAACGGGCTCCGGCGTTGCCGTAGGCGTAGGCGGCCAGCACCGCATTGGTCTGCTCGCTCAGGTTCAGGATGTTCTCCTCGCCCAACCAAAGGAGGTTGTCCAGCGCCAGCTTCTGGTGAAAGAACCGGACACTGCCAGGCACCAGGTTCTCCTGGGGCAACCGGGTCACCAATTCAGGCAGCGTTCCTTCCCCAGGTATCGCTGCCGCCACCTGACGGGCCAGAGCCAACAGGGACTCCTGTTCCGCCTCGCCGTAGGCGAAAACTCGCACGTAAAAGCGCCCCTGCCAGAAGGAGATGAGCCGGCCCGGTTCCACTGCGCCACCCGCGCCCAGGTCAACGGGCTCACCGGCGGCGTAAAAGGAGAAAAGGCCATAAGCATCAGCCGGGCTGGTCACCTGGTACACTTCAACGATGATGGGGCTTTCCTGGCCGCGTTGGTACTCCTGAACGGCTAGCTTCTCGAAACCATAGACGAAGAACAGTTCCGCCTGGCCGTCCATGTAGTCGAATAGGTCAGCGGGGACGTAGACCTTCGCTTCACCGGACCGTTCCCAACCGGCGACAGCGCCGGAGGCAGGCAGCAGGTCTGCAGGGGTTAGCTCCTTACTGCCGGGGGCTCCACAGCCGCTTAGGGCCATCATCGCAATTACAATGGTCCAAATCAGCCCCTTTCTCACTTCCACCACCTCAACCGGTCGGTGTCATCATTACCTGCGGACAACTCCACTATGCAAGCGCCTGCCCGTTTTGTCGCCTCAGTTTATGATTGTCCGCCATCGCCGTGTATCCTCCGCGAGATTGAATTCATTATACACTACCCTATCCTACTCGTCAACTTGGGGAATCAGAGTGCCTTTCAGTTTGCGGGCGATTAGAGGCACAGTGCCGCTGCACCCCGTGATGCAAAACTGTGTTGGGCAGGCTTTCTCGCCCGTCCGAGCGGCAGACTGGGAGTCATCAGATTGAAATCCGCACTTGTGAGAGCTCCTCCTCGGCCGTTCAGGGCCAGGAGAGGGGAAGCGGGATGGAAGGGTTTGGGGCTCGTGTTGACATTACCCCCTAATTCTGATATACTTCGTAACTAGCAGCGGCCTTCGGTGTTCTAATAATAGAACACGCCAAGGGCCACTTTATTTAAAGAAAGGCCCTCAAGTGACCGAGAGCGAAGAAGTCCTGGTAGAGAGAGCCAAAGAAGACCCGGCAGCTTTTGGTGTCCTGTACGAGCGGTATGTAAAACAAATCTACAACTACATCTACTACCGGACCGGCAATCACTGTGATGCCGAAGACCTCACCGCCAGGACCTTTTATCGTGCCTTGAGCAATCTGAATGGTTATGTAAACCAGGGAATACCCTTTTCGGCCTGGCTTTACCGCATCGCCCACAACCTGGTGGCCAACTGGCATCGAGAGCGAAACCGCCGCCAGGTGGTCCCTCTTAACGAGCTGATTCTGGCCAGCCGCCGTAAGATGGACCCCCTTCAACTGGTCGAAGCCGATGAGGAAAGGGAGACCCTGTTGCAGGCCATACGACATCTCCCTGCCGACCGCCAGCAACTTCTGATCCTCAAATTCGTGGAAAAGATGTCCAACGCTGAAATCGGTCAGGTAATGGGACGTAGCGAAGGGGCCATCAAATCCCTCTATCACCGCACTCTCGTCACCTTGCGAAAAGAACTAGAGAAAAAGGAGTTTTGAGCCATGATCAAGATCGTGACCGACAGCACCTGCAACCTCAACCTGTTTCCAGAGCTATTGCAGAAATATGACATCAAAGTGGCTCCCATTTCTATCCAGTTTGGAATGGAGACCTACGAGGAGGATATTGATATTGACCGCGATCTCTTCTACAGAAAGATAGACGAGTTGGGCATCATCCCGACCACCTCGCAACCATCGCCAGGCAGATTCGCCGAGTACTATCGCCAATTGACGGAGCAGGGCCATTCGATCCTCACCATAACCATCACCAGTCGGCACAGCGGCACTTACCAATCCGCCTTACTGGCTAAAGACATGGTGCCCGACGCTGATGTCGAGGTCTTCGACTCGGCTACCATCTCCCTGGGAACGGGATACATGGTGCTGGAAGCAGCCCGCGCAGCCGAAAGCGGTCAAAGCCGAGAGAGCATACTCCGTCGGCTGGCAGAGATCCGAGACAATATGTGCCTCTTCCTCACCCCGGCCACCTTGAAATACTTGCAAATGAGCGGGCGGGTGGGTAAACTGGCGACAGCTCTCGCCTCTCTGCTGAACATCAAGCCCATCATCACAATAGAAAACGGCCTGCTTGAAGCCTGCGAAAATGTCCGCACCAGAGCGAAAGCCATCAACCGTCTGCTGGAACTCACCCAAGAGAAAATGGGTACGACCCATCCGCTGAACCTGGCTGTCATCCACGCCAGATGTCTAGAAGAAGGACAGGCCCTTCTGGAAAAGGCCCGGGCCCGGTTCAACTGCCGGGAAACCATGATAGGAGACCTGGTTGCTTCCCTGACTGTACATGGCGGGCCAGGTATACTGGGCCTCTTCGCCTATAAAGTTTAAGACACCCTCACTTTGGAGACCATCATGACCGACAGAGAATGGATCGAGATATTGGCTACTCATGCCGACCAACTGAATGCAGACCCAGATGGAGAGACAAAATACCTGGCTCAGCTCTCGGAGCGCCAGGATACACTTCGACCATTGCTGACGTTGGCACGAAAACTCAAAGACGCTTTGACCCCGGTGGAGCCGGACCCCGCTTTCCGTGAGGCGCTGCGGCGAAGCCTGCTCGCGACGGCCGGCCAGCAGTTAGTGTCTCGACTGGGCCGTTCGGCTGAGCGCTCCCGAAGGCTTCAGGCCGGGCAGCACGACCGGGCAAATCTTCAGCGCGAAGGCTCGACAGCTTTCCTCAGGAAGTACAAAAGGGAGATTTTGATCGGAGCAGTTGTCTCCGTGATCGGGATTGTGGCCTATTGGATTCATGTCCGGGCCGCCAGGGTTCAGCATGCCCCTGCCTGAAACAGCATCAAGCGCGGGCTGGCGGTTGAAACCGCACTGAGTAGGCGTTGTCACGCCGGCCGACCGTCTACGCGGTCGAGTTGGGACATCCCCGTAGGGGGACGCTTGGCCTCTAGCCCGTGCCCCGGGGCTAACCAGTCTCGTACTGCTTAATCTCTACTCGTCTAAGAGGGCCCGGGCCTCTTCGGCCAGATCCTCCGGCACCATGACCCGCACCTCGCCCAGGCCATCCACCGTGATGCCCAGCACAACGCCAAGGCTCTCATAGTCCAACAGGACCGGAATGCCTGCGCTCTCCAGCTTGGTCTTGAAGACCTGAGCCTGCAGTTGCCCGGAGGCGGTGCACACGGTGACCAGACCCGGCTTATCCCGTTTCCTACGCCAGACCAAACCCATCAGAACCCTCCATCCGCTTGATCACCTCTACTATACGCCCCAATGGCAGTTTTGTCAAGACATGGATTGCTCGATTTGACAACGACACACTTTTGTGATATATTACATCAGCAACCGTGAAAAGCTTTGATGGAAACGAGTAGGCGAGGGGTAGCGCTCAGAGAGTCCGGGCAAGGTGCGAGCCGGATGCGTGAAGCTCGCCGAAAATCCTTCCGGAGCTGCCAACCGAAATAGCCAATAACTATTAGTTATGGCTAGAGTAGACTTGGCCGGCGTCGTTGGCCGTTACCACAACGGGGGTATGATGGTACCCCATAGAGCGAGCGGCCACGCTAATCAGGGTGGTACCGCGGGAGCATCCGTGAACTTCAGGCTCTCGTCCCTGGGACGAGGGCTTTTCGTTTACGGGTGAACCCTGGCGAGGGTTTTCCAAAACCCTC
>JBBIJG010000315.1:0-4088 GCA_037446095.1 Caldilineae bacterium | reverse complement strand
GTGGGGTTGGGGGGCGTTGCCGGCCAGCCGCCGTAGAAAGCACAAGCGCCTACGGCAATTACTGCCGCCGAGTTGGCCGCTACCTCTCGCAGGATATCCAAGGCCGTGCGCCCGCCGATGCAGCAGTAGATGCCATCATCCTTGGTGGGGATGGCACCTTCCACGACGGTGAGGTATCCTCCCTCCCCAACCGTTGCCCAGAGGGACTCCTCAGCTCCCTTGCCGGAGGGGGCCATGATGGTCTCGTGGTAATTTAGCGAGAGGACGTCCAAAACCAGCTCGGCCACCGTAGGCCTGTTTGCCCGGAGCAGTGATTCGGTGCAGCCGGCGCAGTCCTGGTATTCTAGCCAGACGACAGGCGGACGTTTGGCCGTTTCCAGTGCGTAGGCTACTTTGGAAATCATGCTCGTCGGTAGGGCCAGGGTCCCAGCCATGACCGTACAAAACTTGAGAAAGTCCCGTCGTGAGACCCCTTTCTCCGCCAGGATCCATTGCAGACCCTTCTCGAATTCATGCATCTTTGCCTTTTCCTCCTATGTTGATTCAGAACCAAACCCGGCAAGTAGATGCCTGGTTCGGAACCGAAAGTGGCTACCTTTACTCGTTTGAAGATAACCGGTTCCAGAGACTCGATGAATCCGCGTGTCTGCTGTCTCCTCACCTCCTTTCCCCGGTCACCGAATGCCTATACACCCCAGGCCATTTCAACCAAATCCAAACAAAAACCGATCCCTTTCCTAGCTGTCACCCCAGAGAACGAATCGGCTTTTCATTTACTCATGATGAGACCATTTATTCCCCCCATCCTTTACGGATGATAAAAAAGTATATCACAATTGTTGGGCTTTGTCAAAAAAAGAAGCACCCCCACCCCTCAAGTTACCCAGGCTTCCGCTGCGCAAGCCCCGAGGCTGCAGTCGGTTCTCTGAGCCAAAAACCCGCCTGAAGGCTCGATTCCTCTCAGAGCAGGTTCAGGCCGAAGGCATTGCCTTCGGCCACCCTGCCTTCGGCTACCCCGGCCTGGCTCATTTGACCTCTGATTACGATCCGCTTGCGGTCTGCTGGGACTTGCTAAGGCCGGGTCTCAATGATATAATGTTATTGTCCAAGTATGCGCAAACGGCGCTGGTGAAAGGAAAGAAGCCTTTGAAAATCATGCCCTGGGAGCTGCGCTCCTCACGGTTTGAAACCGAATGTTCGGTGTGCCACAGGACATTGCCGCTGATTGCCTCGACCCTTGGCGTCTGTGTGGATTGTATCCGACAGCGGCCTGAAGAAGTGCTGCCAGGTCTCAAAGAAATGCAGGCTGAGACACGACGTCAGTTTGACCTGCCCCCCGCACCACCGCAAGACCCTGACGGCGTGCACTGCCCCCTGTGCGTCAACGACTGTCGCATCCCTGAGGGCCAGCGGGGTTTTTGCGGCCTGCGGGAGAACCAACAGGGCAGGCTGGTGCACCTAGCCGGGACTCCCTCCAAAGGCCTCCTCCACTGGTATGATGACCCGCTGCCTACCAACTGCGTGGCCGATTGGGTCTGTGCGGGGCATACCCGGTACGGACACGTCAACCTGGCCGTTTTCTATGGCGCTTGTAGTTTCAACTGCCTCTTCTGCCAGAACTGGCACTACCGCCAGATGGACCCGCGAGGCAGGGGAATGAGTGCGGAAGAGCTGGCGGCCAGGGCCCATGCCCGCACCTTCTGTGTCTGCTACTTCGGCGGCGACCCCACCCCTCAGATGCCCCATGCCCTGGCCGCGTCCCACATCCTGGCCGACCGGGGTGTACGCATCTGCTGGGAGACCAATGGCACCATGCAGCCCAAGCTCCTGGACCAGGCAGTGCGACTCTCGCTGGAAACGGGTGGCTGCATCAAGTTCGACCTGAAAGCTTACGACGAGAACCTCCATATCGCTCTGACGGGCGTGACCAACAAGAGGACGCTGGAGAATTTTGCCCGCGCCGCTCGCTACATTCCCCAACGCCCCCAGCCGCCCCTCGTCATAGCCAGCACCCTGTTGGTGCCGGGTTACATTGACGCTGCAGAGGTGGGGAAAATTGCCCGCTTCATCGCCTCCCTGGACCCAGACATCCCTTACGCTTTGCTAGGCTTCCATCCCCACTTCTACATCCCCGATCTGCCATGCACCTCGGTGCGCCACGCCGAAGAGGCCGAGGCCGCCGCCAGGGCCGCCGGCCTGACCAACGTGCGCATCGGCAACCGCCATCTGCTTTCGCGAGCATATTAGCCCACCGAAAGGAACGAGAGAATGGCCAAGAAGAAGAAACTGAGTCGTGACCAAAAGAGAAAACAGAAACTGCAACGTCGCCGAAGGAGTGTCTCGCAAGAACTGCGACCCTATCACGGCGGGAAATACCGGGGCAAGAACTACGTCATGGCCCTGATGCGAGCGGAGATCGGCATCTATGAGACTTACATCATGACCGAACGTCAGGTCACCGACCGCCAGGTGGAAGTCGGCCTCAAAAGCCTGATCCAGGCATTGCGCTCCGGCTCTTACCGACCGGCCGGGCCATGTGATGTGGTAGACGCCGAACTCAGCACAGAGACGGACTTGCTGAAGTGGAACATCTGGCGCAACTGGGAGGACCTCTTTGCCACCCAGCCACGGCACAGCAACGACGATCTGATCGGCATCCTGCGTGTCATCCTCGACTCCATTGAGACCTGGTCCACGCCCAGCCCCAACTCGCAAGGTTATCTCCACTACCTGGAGGGGTTCTTAACTAAGGCAGGTGTCAGGGTGGAGAAGCTGCCTATAGGCGACGAGGTCTGGGCAGAGGAAGAAGAAACCGACGAAGACTACCTGCTCGATATAGGACTGGAGTGGCTGGAGACGGAGGACGAGGGGATCAAGCGGGAGTTCTTTGAAGAGGCAGAGGCTATGCTCGGAGAAGGGCAGGCCGAGGCGGTGATCAACGTTTGCCAGCATCTGATCGGGCAAACTAATGACCTGGCTTTCATTGAGGAACTGCGTCCGCTGTTGCAGCCGGCCTACCGCCAACTCGGTGTCCCCTTTGGGTCGCCGCTTCCTCGGTTGTTCTCACGCCGATAGCTGCCAGTGCCCCCACGAAGGGCTGTCTTTGCCGTTTTAATGTCCCGGAGTTGCCCTCCGGGACCGTTTCTCCTGGCGTAATGCCTCTGGCGGAGTCTAACTCGGCGAAACCAGGGATGGCTTCCCACTACCGGCGAACTGCAGCACAAGGCCCACCAGTCAGATATTGACACAGACCTCTTAGCTGGTATATAATTAACCTGGCACTTTCGAGCCCCTCGGAAGCAGAAAGGACACCGATGCCTTCCAGAATGATCCTGGTCGCCATTCTTATCACCCTGATGGTCCTGGCCGCGCTGGTGGCTGTAGACGTGATGGTGAGGCTATTTTTCTGCCGGCCTGAGCCCCTGGCCCAAGCCACGGCAACCCCTTCACCCACCACCTCGCCCACATCCGGCCCGACTCGACCCTCGCCTTCGGCCACGCCTACGGCCATGCCAACGGCCACCCCGGAAAGGGACATCATCTTCACCGTTGACAAGAATCCCATCGAGGCCGGGGAATGCACCACTCTGAGAGCCGAGGTGGAACATGTCTCAGCAGCCTGGCTGGAAGGGAAGCCCGTGGTAGGCGGCCAGGCCACCAGAGAGGTCTGCCCCTGCCAGGACACCACCTACACCCTGACAGTGACCTTGGCCAGCGGCTCCCAGGTCAGGCGAACCGTCACCGTCCATGCCGAGGGAGAATGTAAGCGGCTAAAACTCACCGGCGGATGGCCTCCTTTGAGTCTACGGGATTGGCCACGCCCTGAAGGCGACAACGGGCGAGGGATGCACTTTCTGGTTGAAGGATACTACACCGAGGAAGAACTGGACTTGCACATCGCGCGCCTGCGCGATATGAACATGAAATGGAGCCTGGTGGTCTACAAAGACGAAATCCATCTGGAAAGGGCGGCCAAAAAGTTCCGCGAGGCCGGCATCATGGTGGTGTGGCGCAAACTGCTTCGCCCGGACCAGCTCTATTTCGACTGGGAGCGCGATATCAAGATCCTGGAACAGGTGGGGATGCCG
>JBBIJG010000314.1:3616-4101 GCA_037446095.1 Caldilineae bacterium | reverse complement strand
GGATCTAGAAAGCCTTGTTGATGTCGAAATGGGAGCCATCTCGCACCATGGCGAAAGCGATGCGAACCAGCTTGGCAGCCAGAACGCAGATGGCCCCATCTTGTCTTTCACTGGCGCCCCAGCGCCCGATTTCGCCTTGTCCCTGTTCGATGGCGGAGAACTGTCTCTGGCAGACCTGCATGGTTCGGTGGTGGTGAACTTCTGGGCCAGTTGGTGCACCCCTTGCCGCGACGAAGCCCCGGTGCTGGAGAAACTGTGGCGAGAATACGAGGACCAGGGAGTGGTCTTCGTGGGTGTGAATTTCAGAGACGTCCCGGCCAAAGCCGTGGCCTTCATCGAGGAGTTCGAGATCACCTATCCCAACGGCCTCGACCCCTACAACAGGGTGTCTAAGGCCTACGGCATCACCGGCGTGCCAGAGACCTTCCTGATCGCCAGAAATGGCCATGTCGTAGAGCATTACATCGGCCCCGTCTCTGAGGCAG
>JBBIJG010000314.1:0-3606 GCA_037446095.1 Caldilineae bacterium | reverse complement strand
TCTCAGAGCAGCATTGGAGGAGGTTTTGCAACCGTGAATCCCATCAGCTTGCCCTTGCTCTTCTTGGCTGGCTTGTTATCCTTTTTGTCGCCTTGTGTCTTGCCGTTAGTGCCTGTTTACCTGGGCTACCTGTCGGGAAGCAGTATCGCGGAGAACCTGACATCTAACCGATGGCAGGTCTTCAGCCACGCCCTGTTTTTCGTGGTGGGCTTCACTTTGGTCTTCCTCGTTCTCTTTGGCCTGCCTACCACTATCCTAGCCAGCGCCTTGCAGCAGTATAGGGATTGGATCACTCGGGTCGGCGGGGCGGTCCTGGTTTTGTTCGGGCTGCACACCATGGGGGTTCTCACCATCCCCATTCTCAATCTGACTCGCCGGCTGGACGTGCAAATCGGGGTGAAGCAGAGCTATGCGCGCTCGGCCCTGGTCGGCGTGACATTTGCGGCGGGCTGGACCCCCTGCGTTGGCCCGCTGTTGGGCACGGCGATGACACTGGCTCTTGCAGAACCTGGGCGGGCCATGGGATTCATCTTCACCTACGCCATGGGCCTGGCCATCCCCTTTCTGATAACCGCCCTGCTGCTGTCGCAGGCGGTCGGCTGGCTGAGGCGGCTCAACCAACACATGCGCGCCGTGGAGATCGTCACCGGGCTGCTGATAGCTGGAGTGGGTATTCTGCTCATCACCGGCACATTCTCGGTGCTAAACAATTATTTCATCCGTCTCACGCCCGAGTGGTTGTTACAGTATATGTGAATGGGGCTGTAAAACGCGGGAATGGGTCCAAAAAGGAGGCTGGGGGGTGGAAGCAGGTGGAGAACAAAGGAGTGGAATCATGAAAGCGAGTAAGGTGGTTTTGCTTGGCATTGGCCTCATCATAATCTTTGGGGTGAGCCTTGCTGTCAGTTACTTCGCCTTCGGGCAGGGAGCGAAACCTGGGGAATCCTCTGCTACCAGTCCTACTTCGGAGTTGGTTTCCTCGCCTGAAACGACTATCCCCGCTCAGGAGAGGGCCTCTCAACCCGCATCAGCCTCTTCATTACTGGCCCTGCCGGCATCGGCCCAGGAGATGTTCCCTGAGTTCATCTGCCCTTGCTGTGGTCAGCCGATTGGCGAGTGTGACTGCGGCATGGCCAAGGAGAGAAAGGGGTTTGTAACCGGGCTGGTATCCGCGGGAAAGAATAGATTGGAGATCTACCTGGCCTATGCCGACGAGTATGGACTGGATACCTTTGCCTCTGATGAAGTCAGAGACGCGGTAAGAGAGTACAAGCTGGCCCATGCCCCTGCAGAGCGGCCCCAGATTGTGCTTGAGCCACAGAAAGTGGACCTGGGGGACGTGAGCGTGAAGGGGGGCAAGGTAGAAACCAGTATCAGCATCAAGAACAGCGGCCAGAAGGATTTGGTTGTAAAGGGTTTGAGTACCTCCTGCGGCTGCACCACGGTCTCCGTGGTCAACAACGGCCAAGAGGGGCCCGTATTCGGCGCTGGCACATCGGCCGAGGGTTGGTCCACAACCATCCCGCCGGGAGGGACGGCCGAATTGAAGGTCTACTACGATCCCACTTTTCACGAAGGTGCCCGGGGACGCATGATGCGCGAGATCTATGTTTCCTCCAATGACCCGGTGGACCCCGTGGTAAAAGCCTCGATTGAACTAAATCAGGTTGATTAGGGATTGCCTTGTCCGTAACCAGTCGTCACGCTGGAGAGCCTGGTGGCCATCGAACAGGCCATCACCATGCCCCATTTTGCGCCACCTCATCGGCATGGACAAAACGATATAGGCCATTTGGCCTATTCCTCAACAGGCCAAATGGCCCTTGTGATGGCCAGGGCAAAGGTGTATACTGAAGGCCAACAAGCGTAATCGGTTGGCCGCCACGGAACAGGGAGGGCTGAGATGTTAAGAAGGATAGCATGGGGGCTTCTGTTGCTGACAGGATCAGCATTGTTGGTAGGATCCTTGCCCAGAGTGAGAGGTCGGGAGCGAACGCAGACCTGCCCACGTCCACGCCCCTGGCAGAGGACCTTCAAGCCCCGGCCCCAATTGCGGGCCGCCCGGCGCCGGATTTTGCCCTGCTGGACCTGGCAGGCCATGAACTGCACCTCAGACACTTCAGCGGCCAGGTGGTGGTGCTGAACTTTTGGGCCACCTGGTGACCGTACTGCCGTAGGGAGCGGTCCGCTCTGCAGAAGGCTTACGAACGATACCACGATCAGGGCTTCGTCATCCTGTCGGTGGATATCGGCGAAGATCGGGAAACCGTGCAGGCTTTCGCGCAGGAACATGGCCTGACATTTCCCATCCTGCTGGATGTCAACGGTGCCGTGGCCCAAAAATACCGTGTCCGAGGCGTTCCCACCAGCTTTTTCATCAATCGGCAAGGGGTGATTGAGGTTCAATATACCGGACCGCTGGATGAATCGCTGATCGAGAAGTATCTGGGCCAGATTCTGTAAGCAGGAGCATGATGCATGACCCCAAAGGAACGCAAATCAAGTAGAAAAAAAGCACACTCTCGCCGAAAGGGATCGAGGAGGTGGCTCTACGTCGCCATACCGATCCTGGCGGCCGTCCTCATCGGCGTTGGCGGAGGCTGGTTCCTTGCCCGCCGAGGAGATACGGGTTCGACGAGGCCCGAGATCCAACTGGCCCCTGTTTCCCGGCTGCCTGAACAGGTGCGGAGGGCCCCACCGGTGGTGCAAGAGGCGTATCGGTTCGCCATCGCTAACCCGGAGGTCCTGGCCAGGCTCCCCTGCTACTGCGGCTGCGGAAGCATAGGACACAAGAGCGACCTGGATTGTTTCATCGAGGAATTCAAGCCGGATGGGACCATCGTCTTCGGTTACCATGCCTTTAATTGAAGCATCTGTGTGGACATCGCGCGGGACGCGATGAGATTGCTAGGCCAGGGCAAGTCGCTGGCCGATATCCGGGCCTACATTGACCGTGAGTACAGCAAATTCGGTCAGCCGACTGATACCGAGCCGGTGGAGTAATGGCGGAGCTGCGTTGAACAAGTGGATTCTCGCCTTGTTCGTCGGCTTTCTTGCCGTCCTGCTCTTCGCCCTGCCTCCGCTCTTTGCGGGTCGGCCCAGTGAGCGCCATCTGACTCTGGAGGCGCGTAGCTTCGCCTTCGAGCCGGGGGTGATCCAGGTCAACCAGGGCGACCGGGTTATCCTGGACCTGAAATCGGTGGATGTCACCCACGGCGTCTACGTTGATGGCTACGGGCTCGAAGCGGTGAGCGAACCCGGCCACACGGCCCGCCTCGAATTCGTGGCCGACCGGGTGGGGAAGTTCAAGTACCGCTGCTCCCTGCCCTGCGGGGCAATGCATCCCTTCATGGTTGGGGAGCTGATCGTGAGGCCCAACGCCCCTTATCAGCGAGCCATGACCCTGACGTTGTTGGCCGCTGTTGGTTCCGTGGTCTACCTATGGCAGCGAGGCAGGACCCGGCAGAGCCGAGATCCAGAACAGCAGGCTGTAGAGTGGCGCATCGAACTGACGAGCATTCCGTTCCTGAGACGATTGCTGCTGTGGAGGGGTTTTCAACCGGCGTTGATGCTGATCACCCTGTTCGGCTTTGTGCTGGCCGTGAT
>JBBIJG010000313.1:0-4108 GCA_037446095.1 Caldilineae bacterium | reverse complement strand
GCTTGTAGCGCATCGGCAACCCGTCTTGTCCAGCCAGTCATCACCCAGACCATCAGCAGGCCGACCAGGAGCAAGGCGGCCAGGCTTTGCAGGTGGCCCAGAAGCCGGCTGGCCGGAGAGACGACCTTCTCTTCGGCCTTGGCTTCCGGCTTATGATGGGTGATGACACCGGCCACCACACCGGCTGGGATATTCCACTCGCTGTCGCTGGTGTAGTCGAGCTTCCCGCCGATGCGGGCTCCTTTGTCCACGGTCAAGCCCATGGGCACCGTGGGCATGGCTGGCGCGCCGGGCATGAAGAATCTGGGGGATGGCCCTTCTTCAGCCTCGCCCACCTCGGCTTTCACGTCTCCGCCGACGCTGCCGCTCAACTGCAGACCCCCCGCGGCCACGTTCAGATTCCGGGCCACCTCGCCGGCCAGGAGGGCTTGATAGCCGGCGTAGATCAGGTCGCTGCCTACAGAGCTGTTCTTTTTGCTCTCGAAGCTAAAACCGGCGGCTATCACATCATCGCCCACCCGGGCTCCCTCACCCAGGGTCAACGCCTGTCCGGCGATGCGGGCATCGTCCATGACCGTGCCCTTCACCGTAACAGTCTGGCCGGCGGCTATCAGGTCGCCTTCGACGGTGCCGTTAATCTCGATGGCGCCGCCAAATACAATCAGGTCCCCCTTGACCGTGCCATCCAGAGTGAACGTGCCGGCACCCACATACAAATCATCCTCGACCACTTCATCGGCCCCAATGACGACTGTGTCGCCGCCGCGGCCCTCGAAGGCCAGAGCCACAGGGGCAAGGGTGAACAGAGCCAGACAGACTAGACAGACGAGCCCCGTCCATTTCCAGAAAGGTTTATGTTCCATTTGTTCTTGATTTCCTCCTTTTTGTCGAAATTAACTTACCGGCCGGGCAAAGGCAATGCCTTCGGCTAGGCGAAGGCAGTGCCTTCGCCTAGCCAATGGATCGTTTGGGCTATCGCCACGGCGGCTGCCCCCAGTACGCCCACGTCGTCGCCCAGTTGAGCCGGGACCACGTGCACGACCCTGGCCGCCGCCGGAAAGGCCCTCCGCTCAATGGCTCGTCGCACCGGACCAAAGAGCTCCTCGCCCAACTTGGTCAGCCCTCCCCCAATGACGATGAGTTCCGGGTTGAAGAGGTTAACCAGATTGGCCATGCCCACGCCCAGATAGGCCATGGCCTCTCTCAGGATTTCCTGGGCCTCGATGTCTCCTCTATGGGCTGCCTCGGCTACCAGCTTGGCGGTGACCCGCTCCGGATTGCCCTCGGCCAGCTCGGCGATGAGGGTGGGCACGCCCCGCCGCACCAGCTCCCGGCCCTCGCGGGCGATGGCTGTGCCCGAGGCCAATGCCTCCAGACAGCCCCGGTTGCCACAGCCACAGTAAGGCCCCCAGGGTAGCACAGTCATGTGGCCTATCTCGCCCGCCGCGCCTGTGGCCCCGCCGTAGAGTTGGCCGTTGAGGATGAGGCCCCCACCGATGCCCGTGCTGACCGTGACGTAGATCATATTCTGCACGCCCTGTCCGGCTCCGAAGCGATACTCACCCAGGGCCGCGGCGTTGGCATCGTTCTCCAGGAAGGTGGGGAGGCCCAGCTTTTCCTCGATGAGTTGCTTGAGGGGGACATCTCTCCAGCCGGGCAGATTGGGTGGGGCGGTCACCACCCCGGTCCGGGAGTCAATGGGGCCTGGTGAGCCCACACCAACGCCTATAACCTGGGAAGGGACAACTCCCGCCTCGTCCATCACCCGGCGGGCGGCATCCACCATGCGTTCGACCACGACTTTTTGCCCCTTGGCGGCCAGGGTCTCACGGTAATCCCGGGCCACGATCCTGCCCGAGGGGTCCACCAAGGCCGTGCTAATCTTAGTCCCGCCCAGGTCAATGCCGATAAACAAGCCACCTCGCTTATTTTCCAACCGACCAGACTCCTTTCACCGCCGTTCCATCTGCTCCCAATTCAGATTCGATCCAATGTTGGGGTTAAAGTTGGGGTCGTCAGTCAAGATATATTCGCCCAGGGCGTTGGACCAGGCATAGTTGTAACCTCCTGGCAACTCGACGCCTCGCTCCTCAAAGGGATTGTAATACTCGTCCACGCCCCGGATCGCCTGGCTGAACTGGGTGGCCAGGCGGTCCATCGTCTCCTGCCGCTGGTAGTAGGAATCCATCATCATCTCGCTGATCTGGGCACTGGTCTGGCTGATGATCCGGCTGACCTCCCCGATGCGGCGGATCTGCTGGATCTGGTTTTGAATCATGAACTGGCTGACCTGCATGTAGCGTCCGTACCATTGGGGGTTCAACCGGAAAGAGTGCACAATGGCCATAAAGGTGTCGGCGAGCTGATCCAGTTGGTCGGCCAGGGCTCGGAATGAGAAAAGGTAGTCTGCCAGCCAGTAGATGTGTTCCATCATCCCGAACATCACCGGCATGGCCACCCGGCTGACCTCGACGACGCCAAAGATGTCCTCCTCCACCTCCCGGTCCGCATGGCGATAGCGGATACGCACCCGGGCCCCGTCGGCGGTGGTGATACCGTTGGAGGCGGCGGGGCTACCAGCCCGGAGTTTCTGCGCCAATTCAGGCAGGTGCGCTTGCTGCACGACCTGGAGGCCGGGCATCTGTCCCCGGTAGCGGGGGATAACGAGCTCCTGCAAGGCCTGGAGCGCCGGAACAGGCGGCCGGACCTCGTTGCCGTAGTACAGGCTCCCTACCGGAAACATGGCCATGACCATGGGGTTGTTGGTCCAATAGCAGGAGATGTTGGGAAAGACCTCAAACATCTCCTCTCCCTGGGGATTGTAGGCGCGGAAGGCGATGACAGCAGGCATCCCCGGGTTGTTCAGCAGCCAATGGACACCCCCCTCGAATTCCCATTGCGCCGGGATCAGGAAACGAAAGGCTTCAATACCGATACCCTGGTGGTCCACATAGGCCAGAGTCTTGAAATGGACTCCCCATGCTTCCTCAGCAGCAGGACCTGCTACAGAGCTCTCCTGACGGATCAGGGAGGATCCGCAGTAGGCACAGGTTATCCGCGCGCCGCTGAGCGGCAGCGGCGCGCCGCACTGGGGACAGCGTTGGGGGATGATTTGGGGTGATGACATCGCACTACCTCCTATAGGGTATAGTAGAAAGAGGTGCCGGAGCAGGTCAGGGTCGCTTCATTGGCAGCGGTCACTCCGTGTTCGACGCTGACTGCCTCAACCAAGGGCTGGTTGTAGCCGTGGAAAAGCCCCACCACGGTCAGATGGTTCCAGTAAGCAGACCAGTAGATGGTACCGCCCCCCAGAGGTCGGGGCGGGGTCATGAAAGCCTGGGGGAAATAGCCTCCGCTGAAGAAATCCTCCCAGCCGGTGAAAGGCATCAGAGGAGGGCCGATCATCTTGACATTGCCCTCGGCGTACTGGCAGTTCCAGGCGCCTGGAGTCGGAATCCAGTCTCGGGCGCTGAGAATGCTCCCCACGTACTTCCTCTTGCCCCCCGGCGGCAGCAGCATGAAGTCATCAGAACCTGCTTCTTTTCTCACCGGTCCGCTGTAGTACACCTGGAAGCGGAGAGGGGGAATACCCCGCGACGAATCAGCCAGGAAGCAGGAAACCCTGGCCCCAACCCGCCCTGCGGCCGGGTCTCTGCCCTGGATACGGATCTGGACTCTTTGAAAAGGCATAGCAAAATTGGCATAGTAGATGTCCTCTCCACCTGCTGTCGTGATCCCCAACAGGGCAGTCTGGTAATAGATTTCTTCCGGTGGACGATCCAATGGCCCGAAAAATGCAGTCAGAGGCAAGGCGAAAGAATCACCATTCTCATACGTGAACGAAAGGTCCAGGTTGTTCCGCCTGTCCAGGGGTAGGTCGTGGGGGACGGCAAAGCGCAATCCTGAGATGATCCCCGGTGTATCCAGATTGATCACGGCCGGCTGATCGGCTCCGATTTCATAAGTCTGGCCCAGTTCCCGAGCGCCGTAGATTTTGGGGATCTCGAGGGGTTGGCCCAAAGCAGTGGCCACGCTGTCCACCATAGCCTGCTCTAAAGAGCCTGGCCGGGGAAACCCTTTGAAACTCGGCACTGGTACGGAGGGGTGT
>JBBIJG010000312.1:0-4110 GCA_037446095.1 Caldilineae bacterium | reverse complement strand
TAGGCACCCCCAACCACGACCGGGCCAGCTCACCGGCGGGCTCAACCCCTATCTTCTTGAGGAACGGAAGCATATTTTCTCTGATCAAAATCGGCTGGCGGGTGCGAATAATATAACCGGTCAGGCCGATCTCGGCGCTCTGTCGTCTCTTGGGAAGACGTTTCCCCCCTTCCACCTCGATCTCGAAGCGGACTTCGTTTTTCTCCTCGTCATGGAGGGCAATATAGAAGTTGGTGGTGTCCATCACCAGGCTGACCTGCTGGTAGATCTTGTCCATCAGTTCATCGAGCTCCATAACCGAACTGATGATGCGGCCAATGATGGTCAGCGTCGCCAACTCCGAAATACGACGTTCTCGCTCATCGAGGAGGCGGGAGTTCTCGATGGCCACGGAGGCCTGATGGGCAAAAAGCTCCAGGGTCTCGACGGTCCTTCGCGTGGGCACCAGACCATCCTGGGGATCATCCACCGACAACACCCCCAAGATCGCCCCATCTGCGCTCCGGAGGGGCACCAGTAAAATGTCATTGGCATGCCAGCGCCCCTCACGTCCTTCCCCCTCCCCTGCTGGCGAAGGGTAAATGGCCAAATCCTGGTCCCAGTCCTCCTGACGAGAATGGGGGATGAAATAGGAGTTGCTAATACGGTACTCATCGCGCATGACGGCCTCGAGTTTGGCCAGGGGCTGGCAGACGCGCTGGAGTTGTTTGAAAACGGCCAGGGGTATCCCGGCCGATACTACCCGTTTGAGATAGGGCGGATCCCCTTCCACCCAACTGAGCAAGGCTCTGTTGAAGCCCACCACGTCAGGGATCGCATGGACGATCCGTTCCAGGATGTCGCTGAGGCTCAGGTTCATCCGCAAAGCGCCGGAGATTTCAAAAAGTGTAGCCAATTGCTCCACCCGGCGGCTCAGCGCTTCTCCCTGTTGGACCCGCTCCTCATAACGCCAGGTATTGCCGACAGCTATGGCTGCCTGATCCGCCAGAATTTCAAAGAAACGAACGTTATCCGGGCTGAAAGCAGCCGGCTCCGGGCTTGTCAGGTGGATGACGCCCACGATCCCTCCGGCATAGCAGATGGGCACGGCCAACTCGGAGCGAGTGGCGGGCCCCAGAGGGTGGTCAGCGAGGTCCTGGCCCGCATGGGAAAGCAAGACCGTCTGGGCTGTGTCGAACACCTGGTGGATAATGCCCTGCGCCAGCCCGGCCTCCATGTTCTCCAAAGCAGCCCTTTGCTCAGGGCTATAGCCCCGACAGGTCCGTAAACGCAGCCGCCCGGTGCCCTGGTCAACGAGATGAATGCTGGCATGGGTGGCCGGCGTCACGTCCACGGCCTCCTCCAGGATGGCTTCCAGAATGGGTTCCAACTCCAAGGTGGAGTTGAGTTTCTGGCCAACGCGCTGCAAAGCCATCAGTTCCGCCAGCAGCCGTTGCTCATTCGCTGTCACCTCTGGCTTTTCTCCGGCCCTATTCTGTTCCAGTTCCAGAGCTTTCTGAGGCATTAACATCGCTGCCAAAGCCCTACCTATCTCCTCACCTGCCCTGGGTAGCAGGGCGAAGCATTGCCTTGCCCTACCTCCACCCCGACCTGCGGCGCCAGGTTCGTTTTACCTGGCCACCAGGACGGTGAGGTCATCGCTTTCCTTGCCGAAACGCCGGGCGATGGCTTCCGCCATGGCCTGCACATCCTGCGCCTCTTCCTCCTCCAGCGTCCCATCCAGAGTGAAGTAGCTTGAAATCCCATCCGTGTGGAGTACCAGGAGGTCGCCCGGGGTATACGGATAGGTGAATTCCTGTAAGCGGGGCAGACGATAGCCCACAATGCCATTCCCTGAAATGGGTTTGATGGCGGCGGTGCTGCGGACGTGGATGCCAATGTTGCCCACACCGATGAAAGCCATCACCTTCTGGGCGAAGTTGAGGCGCAGCAAGGCCATGACGACCCCGCGTGTCCCCTTAAGGGCCTGATGACATTGGGACAGGATGCCCCTTAAGGGTAAGGTGCTGTTGGCTTCGACACAACGGATGGCCGCCTGCGCCGCGGCGGCCGCCCCCTCACCGCTGCCCAAACCATCAACCAGACAGAGCAAAGCCGCTTCCTCTGTCTCCTGAATCCAATAGGCATCCCCCGAAATGAGGCAACCAGGCTTGGGACGATGGACGATGCCAAAAGCCATACGACTCATTTCAGCCACTTCCTGACGGTCACTTTGGTGCCTACACCTAACTCGGTCTCCAGTTCAAATTCATCCATCAGCCGTTTGGTGCCCGGCAGGCCCATCCCCAAACCAGAGCTCGTGCTGTAACCGTCCTGCATCACCAGTTCCACATCGGCGATCCCTGGTCCAGTGTCCTCACAAACCACCTCGATGCCTCGCTCCCCGTTATCTGAAATAATCGCTCTGAGGGTCACCTTGCCTTCCGGCGCATAGAGGACCACATTGCGGGCCAGTTCGGAAATAGCCGTGGCGATACGGGCCTGGTCAATGGTACCAAAGCCCAACTCTTTGGCCAGATTGCGCCCCTCCACCCGAGCCAGGACAATGTCTAGGTCCACTTTGACAGGGATACACCGCTCTTCAAGCGTCATGGGTGCTTTCCTTCCCCCACCATCCTGCGCAGGGCGGCGATGCCCTTTTCCAGGTTGAGGGCCGTGGTCACTCCTTTCAGTTCAACGCCTAGCTCCACCAGGGTGACGGCCACCTCCGGCTGTAAACCGGTGATGACCACCGTGGTCCCCATCAGGCCGGCCATGGCGGCGATGTCGCCGGTGAGTCGGGCCAAGAAGCTGTCCACCACATCCACAGCCGTCAGGTCCAGGATCAGCCCTCTGGCTTTAGTCTCGTAGATGCGCGCCAGAAGATCGTCCCTGAACCGGGTAGCAGCCGTGTCGTGCAAGGCCATCTGGATGGAAGCGACCAGGTAGTCTTCGATTTGCAGGATGGGGATGCGAGGCACCTCCATGATCCACCTCCTCCCTCTGGGCCGCACCCTCAGGGCGACACCCTTTTCTTGGGCACCACCTCCAACCCCATCATTTCCATGGCATACCGGACGCCCGCCTGGAGATTGCTGCGAGTGATCACTCCCGAAAGGTCTACGCCCAGGTTGACCAGAGATTGGGCTACTTCACTGCTGATCCCTACCACCACACATCTGGCACCCAAAAGGGCCGCCGCTTTGATGGTCTGGACGAGGTGGTTGGCCACACTGGTGTCTACCACAGGTACGCCGGTGATGTCAATGATGACGATCTCGGCTTGATATTTGATGATGCCGTTCAGCAGGTCTTCCATAATGCGCGTGGCCCGCGCCGAGTCAATGGCTCCCACGAGCGGCATGACCAGCACATCCTCCCAAACCTGGATGACCGGGGAGGAGAGTTCCCCCACCGTTTTCAAGAGGCGCTCTTTCTCCTCAACGGCCGCCTGCAATCTGGCCATCCTTTCCTCACTGACCCTCTTCGCCTCAATCAGGTCCCCTATCATCTTTTCCAAACCGACGGACAAAGCGGTGAACTCATCTGCCTCCGGGGGTATCTCTACCCGCACCGAGAAGTCACCCGCCGATACGCTTTGGACCACATCCAGCAAGGCGCTGAGGCGCTCTTTCACGAATGCCTGGTATTGTTGGAGATCAGTCTTTTCGGCCATGCTTCCTTTCCCCCTCTCCGTAGAGCGTGTGCTGCGTTGACTCCTTGAGCCATTTGATGGCCGTTACCCGGGTCCCCTGGCCGGGGACCGATTCTATGTGGAACTCATCCATCATCCGTCTGGTGGCGCCGAGGCCAGAACCCAAACCACCCGAGGTGGTATAGCCGTCCTGCATGGCCTGCTCGATATCGGCGATGCCAGGCCCGTGGTCAAGGGCTTGAATCTGGAGCCCTTGCCACCGGCCTTGGGGCACGGGTTGCACCTCAATGACCCCTTCGCCAGCGTAAAGGACAATATTGCGAGCCAGTTCAGAGGTGACCGTTTCGAGGCGGGTCTGGTCGGCCGGGTTGAAACCCATCTGTCTGGCCATGGCCTTAACCCGATGCGCCACCACATAAACGTCGGCTTCTGCCGCCACCCTGAACCGGACGGCTTCTGTCATCGGAGCTCTCCTT
>JBBIJG010000311.1:2684-4110 GCA_037446095.1 Caldilineae bacterium | reverse complement strand
CCCCTTTTTGCAAGAACCCCTTGTCACCCAGCGAGGAGGACGCTATGTCATCCTCCTTAAGGCTGACTTCAAAGGCCGTATCCCCGGCATCGTACACGACCAATCGGCCAGTGGAGCCACCCTCTTCCTTGAGCCTCTGGCCACTGTGGAGCTGAACAACCGCTGGCGTGAGCTGCAACTGGCCGAGGAGAGGGAAGTTCAACGCATTCTGGCAGCCCTTTCAGCTCTGGTGGCCGAGGGAGGAGCGGCTATCGAACAGACGGTCCAGGCTCTGGCTGAGTTGGACCTGGCCTTCGCCAAAGCCAGGTACGCCGCTGAAATTCAGGGTATCGAACCCCAACTGGTGCCTTTTAAAGTGGCTGGAGCCCAAAAGCAAGTTCAGCATCCTGGTTCCACCATCCGGTTAAAGAAGGCCCGCCATCCCCTTCTCGACCCGGCTACGGTGGTACCCATTGACGTCTACCTGGACGACAGTTACTTCATCCTGGTCATCACCGGCCCCAATACTGGGGGCAAGACGGTCTGCCTCAAAACGGTCGGCTTGCTGAGTCTGATGGCTCAGGCGGGCCTGCCTATCCCTGCCGAGGAAGGTTCTGCCCTGTCCGTTTTCCGCGGCATCTACGCTGACATCGGCGACGAGCAATCCATCGAGCAGAACCTCTCCACTTTCTCTGCCCACACAACCAATATTATCCACATCCTCACCCAGGCCGACAGCCAGTCTCTGGTCCTCCTGGATGAACTGGGAGCCGGCACTGATCCCAGCGAGGGTTCGGCTCTGGCCCGGGCTATCCTCTCGCACCTCCTGCGGCGGCGCATCACCACGCTGGTGGCCACCCATTACCCTGAACTGAAGGTCTACGCCCATGCCACACTAGGGGTGAAGAATGCCAGCGTGGAATTCGATCTGGAGACCCTGGCCCCCACTTACGAACTGAGCATTGGCCTGCCTGGCCGTAGCAACGCCCTGGCCATTGCCTCACGCCTGGGGCTGGCAGCGGATATCGTCGAAGAAGCCAGGAGCCTGGTCTCCTCAGGCGTCCTAGAAACCGAGCAACTGTTGGCCGAGATCAAACAAGCCAGGGAGGACACTTTGGCGGCCCGTCGAGAGGCCGAGAGCGCCCGACGGGAGGCCCAAGTTTTGGAAGAGGAGCTCAGAGCTCGCTTGAACCGGATCGAGGAGGAGAGGAGGGAGATTTTGAATGCCGCCCGAGAAGAAGCTCGCCAGGAGCTGGCCACCCTTAAAGAGGAGATCAGGCAGCTCCGGGCCAGGCTGGCCGCGACTGCCCCGCGCCAGGGAGGGCCCCAAGGTGAGACCCCTGCCTGGCCGCTGGCTCAGGCGGCAGAGAAGCTGGCGGAACTGGAACAAACCGTGCCTCCTCTGCTGCCAGCCGTCCACTCCTCTCCTGTCAGCGGGCCGTTACAT
>JBBIJG010000311.1:0-2654 GCA_037446095.1 Caldilineae bacterium | reverse complement strand
GCTGCAAGCCAGCGGTGAAGTGATCGAGCTGGACGAAGAAGAAGCCGAAGTACAGGTCGGTCGCTTCCGGGTGAAGGCCCGCCTGGAGGAACTGGAGAGGAGAGCGGAGGGCGGCGAACTCCTCCCGGCCAGGGAGGAAGTTCCCCCTCTGGACATCCTGCGTCCCTTTCCAGGCACGGAGTTGAATTTGCGGGGCCTGCGGGTAGAGGATACCATTCCCCGTCTCGACAGATACCTGAACGAGGCTTACCTGGCCGGTCTGCCTTCGGTGCGCATCATCCACGGCAAAGGGACGGGAGTCCTGCGTCGTGTCGTGCGGGAACAACTGGAGGGACACTCGCTGGTAGCCTCCTACCGCCCGGCCGACCAATACGAAGGCGGTGATGGGGTAACGGTGGTCGAGTTGGTCAGGAGGTAGAGTCTCCCGAAGCTTCAGACGGCTTTGGACAACCTGCGGGAGGCTTGGCTATACTCAGCTTTTTGGTCATGCAAGAGCCGGGGCCGCCGCACGGGCCGACGGTTGAAACCGCGCCTGAGGGGGCGTGACCACGGGGCTGGGACGTCCCCGGAGGAGGATGCCTGGCCGTAATTATTCAGGCTGGCGGTTCAAACCGCGCCTTTTGAGCCTGCGGCTGGTTGTCCGCCTTCGCGGACAGGATTGCGTCCACGCCGGTGGACGCTTGGCAAGTCCATGAGGGGCGATTTCAATCGCTGGACATGGCGACCTGAATAGTTACGGCGCGACCCCGGTCGCCCGCTCCTATTTTTGTCGCAGAGCCTCTCGGAACGCTTCCGTCAGAAGGGGCACGACCTCGAAGAGATCGCCCACGATACCATAGTTGGCCACTCGGAAGATAGGCGCTTCGGGGTCTTTGTTGATGGCTACGATGTATCGGGCGGTTTTCATCCCGGCCAGGTGCTGGGTGGCCCCGGAGATACCACAGGCAATGTACAGGCTGGGGGTGACGGTCTTGCCGGTCTGCCCTACCTGATGGCTGTGGTCTATCCAGCCGGCGTCTACAGCGGCGCGCGAAGCACCCACGGCCGCCCCCAGGACATCGGCCAACTCCTCCAGCAGGCGAAAGTTCTCTGGCCCTTGCAGCCCTCGCCCGCCGGAGACGATGATCTCAGCCTCGGCTAACCCCACTCGCTGTCGTCCGGATTTCTGGACCAGGTCTATCACCCTGGCCCGGAAGTCACCGCTCTCCACGGCCAGCTTTTCCACCGGAGCCATCCTGGCGGGGTCGGGCTCCAGAGGGGTCATAACGTTGGGGCGCACGGTGGCCATCTGAGGGTTGGTCTTCTCTCTGACGGCAGCCATGGCCCGGCCTCCGTAGACAGGACGGGTGATGACCAGCCGCCCATCGGCAGCGACCTGGAAAGCGGTGCAATCAGAAGCCAGGCCCAGGCCCAGGCGGGCAGCCAGACGAGAGGCCAGGTCCTGGCCCTGGGTCGTGGCGGCCAGGAGCACCACGGCCGGCTCGACCTTTTGGATGAGCCGGGCCAGAACTGCAGTGTAACCCTCACTGCTGTACTTCTCCAGAGAAGGGTCATCGGCCAGGTACACCCGGGTTGCACCATAGTGGGCCAGAGGGTCGGTCAGATCGCTCACCCCCGCGCCTAATAGGGCAGCCTCCACCACACCGCCCAGTTCTGCGGCCAATCTGCTCCCCTCACCCAACATTTCCAAGGTGACCTTTTTCAGGTCACCATCCCTATGTTCAGCGACGACGAGGACATTACCCGGCATGTTACACCACCTTGGCCTCTTCTCGCAGCAGGCGCACCAGTTCCCTGCAAGCTTCTCTTGGATTCCCCGGTAGGATCCGACCGGGGTTCCTTTCCGGCGGCGGGCTGAGGGAAACGATCTCCACCCGGGCACCAGCAGCGCCGACGGTTCCCGGGTCTATGCCTAACTCAGCGGCTGTCTTCTTGTGGATAGGCTTCTGCCTGGCCGCTCTAATGCCGATAAAGGTGGGATAGCGTGGCTCATTGAGGCCCTTCTGGGCGGTGATAACCGCCGGCAGAGAGGTCTCCACCATTTCTATTCCTCCTTCTACTTCCCGTTGAGCTGTGGCCTTGCTTTTGTCAGCGGCCACTTCCAGCCTGGTGACCACTGAGACGTGGGGCAGGTTCAGCATCTCGGCCAACGCAATGCCGACCTGGGCATTATCGTGATCCACGCCCTGCTTGCCACACAAGATGATGTCGTACGGCAGATTCAACCTGACGATGGCCCCAGCCAGGGCTCTGGCCGTGGCGTAGGCGTCTCCGCCCTGGAAGGCTTCATCCGCCAGATGGATGGCCTCATCAGCGCCTACGGCCAGGGCCTGCAAGATGGCTTCTCTGGCCCTCTCCGGCCCCAGGGCCAACACCGTGACCCGGCCCTGGCCGAATTTTTCCCGCAAGCGCAGGGCCTCCTCGAGGGCATACTCATCGTAAGGGTTGATCACGTACTGGAGCTTTTCTTCAATGATCCGGCCATCCTCGATTTCAATCCGTGCCCCGGTATCGGGAACCTGTTTGATGCAAACGATGGAATTCACCCTTGTCCTCCTCAGACTGTCCGAAGAAAATAAGCCCCGACCAGTCCCCACAGTTCCTCATGCTATTCTACCACATTTTGCTCCAAAAGCCAATCACAACACGAGCAG
>JBBIJG010000310.1:3529-4115 GCA_037446095.1 Caldilineae bacterium | reverse complement strand
CGTGGCCATCCGCTGGAGCTATGGCCTGAGCTTTGTCCTGTCTGCCTGGGCCATGTACGGCTGGGCTAAAAAGTTGCTGGGGAAGAAGGCGGCTTTGATCGCCGCCGTGGTCTACACCTATGTGCCCTATCATCTGGCCGTAGTTTACGTGCGGGGAGCTCTGTCCGAGGCCTGGACTTTTGTCGGGTTTCCTCTCGTCCTGTGGGCTTTGAGTCGAGAGGAGTCTGAGGGGAACTGCTACCGTCGGGCTGGAATCTTGGCTCTGTTGTGCGTGGCGCTTTTGCTGACCCAGGTTGGCCTGACTTTGTGGCTTATCCTCCTGGCTGTGGCCTGGGTGCTGGCAGGGCAGCCTGGTAAAGCGTCGGCCAGGAAGGCAGGATGGCTTCTCCTGGCCCTGGCTGCTGGCCTAGCCCTGGGCTTTCTTGCCCTTGTTCCGACTATCCTCCGTCACGGCCTTTCTCTGAAGCCGGCGGTAGATTTCTACCAGCACTTCGCTTATCCCTTCCAGCTTTTCTCGCCGGCCTGGGGCTACGGACCCAGCGTGGCAGGTTGGCAGGACACCATGCCTTTGCAGTTGGGGCTGGTC
>JBBIJG010000310.1:0-3475 GCA_037446095.1 Caldilineae bacterium | reverse complement strand
TCCATGAAGCTGCGACGGACATTGCTTTTCTGGCAGTTGACGACCCTGGTATTGGTAGCTCTCCTGCTCTCGCCGACAGCGATCTTGTGGCGCGTTACCGGCCTGTCCCATCTGCTGAGCTATCCCTGGCAGTTGCTTGGACCGATTGGCCTGACCACCGCGCTGCTAGCCGGTTCTGTCGTCGCTCTAGATCAGCGCCTGGCAGCTTTTCCCCTGTGGGCCGGGCTGGTGGCCCTGGCTGTACTGGCCAGTTACAGTTACCTCTCGCCCCGCTTCTTCGATTTCAACATTGACTTTACTCCTCTGGCGGAACAGCCGCATATCTATGACATGGAGCCCCTTAGCTTGCCGGTGGCTATCCTGGGCGATAACCAGATTGCCTTGTTGGATTACCGCATTGAGGGACCACTGCGCCATGGGGCTACCGTCCACCTGAACGTCCTCTGGCAGGCCCTGAAGCCCCTGGAGGAGGACTATACCGTCTTTGTGCACGCCGTGGACGGAGAAGGGGTGATCTGGGGGCAGCGAGACACCGAGCCTCAGGGTGGCGAGTATCCAACTACGAAGTGGGGACCGGGGGAGATCGTCCAGGACCGCTATGAGCTGCAAATTGACGTGGCCGGGCCAAGGGAGGGATACAAACTGGTGGTGGGGATGTACGTTAGTGAGACAGGAGAGAGGCTTAAGCTGCCCGATGGGGCCACAGAAGTGATTTTGCGAGAGAGCAGGAGTGAAAAGTGAGGAACGAGAAGGGGAATTTGCTTCTGACACTTTTGCTGACCATCTTTGCCCTGGGGCCACTCTTGCAGCCCGGCTATTTCTGGGGTGCTCATGATGGGCGGCACAACGTCTACTTCCTTTTCGAGTTTGATCGCTCCATCCAGGACGGCATCTGGTATCCTCGCTGGTCTCCGGATTTCGCCTTTGGCTACGGCTATCCCTTCTTCAACATCTACGGTCCTTTGGCTTATTACGTAGGCGAGGTCTTGCACCTTATCGGCTTTGACCTTGTGAGTTCGGTTAAGATAGTCTTTGGCCTGTCTATTGTGTTCTCCGGGCTGGCCATGTACCTTTTCGCCCGCCGTCTGATGGGTTCGCAGGCGGGCCTGGTGGCCGCTTTGGTCTATGTCTATGCTCCTTACCACGTCTTCGACCTCTACGTGCGCGCGGCTCTGGCCGAATCGGTGACCTTTGTCTTTGTGCCCCTGGTCCTGTGGGGCTGCTACGAGACGGTGCAGAACCCCCGTCTGACCAACGTTATTGGCCTGGGCCTGGCCTACGCCGGGCTCATGTTGACTAACAACGCCA
Organism: Caldilineae bacterium; assembly: GCA_037446095.1. GTDB lineage: Bacteria > Chloroflexota > Anaerolineae > E26-bin7 > E26-bin7 > E26-bin7. The sequence goes on along the minus strand of JBBIJG010000310.1, from coordinate 2,167 downwards.
TTACCTTGATGTACTCTCCCCTGGTGGCGATCTATCTTATCATGTTGGTACTGGCTCAGGTCAACCGAACCCAGCCCTGGCGTGAACTTTCCAGAGAGTCCTTCTTCCCCCTCGTAGCCAACCTTATGCATGTTGCCATCCCTCCTCTGAGTGGTCTCATCCTGGGATTGGGCCTCAGCGCCATTTTCTGGATCCCATGTCTGGCCGAATTCAGATATGTGCGCGTAGACCAGTGGTATGCGGGGCGTTATGATTACCGAGACGACTTTGTCTATTTCTTTCAGCTCTTCTCCCCAACCTGGGGTTTCGGGGCCAGCCGTCCCGGCCCGGGCGACACAGTCAGCTTCCAATTGGGGGCGGTGCCCTTTGTCCTCTCCGTCCTGTCCCTGACCGTTCTGAAGCGGATCAGGGATTGGGCTCTGCGACGACAAATCCTTTTCTTCCAGGTGGTCACCCTGGTCGCCCTCTTTCTGCTCCTGCCCGCTGCGGCCCCAACCTGGGAACTTCTGAGCCCGGTGCGCTTTGCCCAATTCCCATGGCGTTACCTGACCTTCACTGTCCTCTCCACAGCCATACTGTCTGGCTCCATACTTTACCAGTCGTCAGAATCCCCCCCCTATTCCTTACTGGTCCTGGCCACTCTGGTCATTCTGGGCAGCTATCCCTACCTTCGGGCGGAGATCACGGAGCCGGCTGAGGGGCCGGTCTCGCTGGCGGGGCTGATGCGTTTCCAGCAGAGCGCGGACGAGATGACCGGTTCGACAGCGTGGGTGAAGGAGATACCCAAGTGGTCGCCTATGGCCGATAACTATATTGCCGGGCTGCCGGTGGGCTCCAAGCTGGACCAGAGCACCGTGCCCGAAGGGGCCGCGGCGGCCGCCCTGGAATGGGGTACGACTTATGAATTGGTGCAGTACAAAGCTCCCATCCGCGATGCACAGCACTTCATCCGGCTCACCTTCAACCTGTTCTATTACCCCGGTTGGCGAGCCTATCTGGTGCAGAAGCACGATTGGGGTATGAGCATTGTCGGAGAGGCGGAAATCGAGCCCGAGGATGGTCCTCTGGGGCGGATCACCGTCAAGGTACCGGGCCATCGGCGCTACCTCCTCTTGCGCTTTGAAGACACGCCGGTGCGGGTGGCCGGCAAAATCGTCTCGGCGCTGAGTCTGGGGATGGCGCTGCTGGCCTGGGCAGGTACCCTGAGCTGGCGAAGGATGCAAATGCACCGACGGCCTTGACATCCGGCCTCTTGTCTGGATAGATGCAAAGGGGCCGTGACCTCTCCATCCACGATCCTGGCAGTTATTTCGACGCGACCATGCACGAGCTCAGTGTCACCCAAGGGATGTTAGACATTGTTTTGAAGTACGCTCAGCAGGCCGGGGCTCAACGCATCACCCATATCAACCTGCTCATCGGCGATCTGACCAGCATTGTTGATGACTCGGTCCAGTTCTACTTTGACATCATCAGCCGGAACACCATTGCCGCCGGGGCACGGTTGATTTTCCAGCGGGTGCCGGCCACTTTCCGCTGCTGGGACTGCGCCCATACTTTCACCCCCGCGGGGCGCGATTTTACCTGTCCTCACTGTGGAGGAATGAGAGTGGAGGTGATCGCCGGTAACGAATTCCGGGTAGAGAGTATCGAGGTGGAATAAAAGCGAGGGTAGATTTCTTAACAAGAGGAAGTTTGGTCATCATAAAACTGGGAATTTGACAAGGCCTTCGCTTTGCTGTATAATCTAAAAAAAGCTTTGAGCGGCGATGACGCTCGCTACAACCTCAGCGCTTGAGGAGCAGTTGGCGAGCGTTTTTAATTCTTGATCGTTGCTGTCTAACCCTAATAGATGAGCACTGGCGTCCGCGCGGCGATGAGGCTCGCCACAACCTCGAGGAACCGAGGCCTGCTGGCGAGCTTTTTTTAGGACCTGTGAGGAGGGAGCCCATGACAGAACTGTTTATTGACGATACTACATTACGGGACGGAGAGCAGACCGCCGGAGTGGTCTTTGCTAATGCGGAGAAGTTGCAAATCGCCCGGCTGTTGAGCGAGATCGGGGTGCACCAGATTGAAGCGGGCATTCCGGCTATGGGCGGCAACGAGAAAGAAGCTGTTCGGGCCATTGTGGAGTTGGATTTGCCGGTCAGCATCCTGGCCTGGA
>JBBIJG010000309.1:0-4138 GCA_037446095.1 Caldilineae bacterium | reverse complement strand
CGTCAGAGTCCACTACACAGGCAGAGTGAAGGACGGCACGGTATTTGATTCTTCTGTGAACCGAGACCCTTTGGAATTCACATTGGGTGAAGGTCTGCTCATCCCCGGCTTTGAACAAGCCGTGCTCGGCATGAGCCCCGGCGAATCCAAAACCGTCGAAGTGCCTGCGAATCTGGCTTACGGCCCCCATCGAGAGGAAATGGTGGTGGAGATAGACCGCCGGGAATTCCCACCCCACTTCCACCCCGAGATCGGCCAGCAGTTACAAATACCCCGGCCTGATGGTCGGGTGACCCGGCTCATAGTGACCGAGGTCTCCGAACAGACCGTGACCTTAGACGCCAATCACCCTCTGGCCGGGCAAGATCTGATTTTTGACATCCAGCTCCTGGAGATTGTCTAACCATCTCACCCACTATAGCCAAGAAGCTGACACCCTGAACCAGGCTGTTCACCTTAGCCTGGAGATTTCCCATCAAGCCCACCAGCGGTCGAGGTTTTATAACAAGAAAGCCCCTTCATCTGGTACGAAAGATGAAGGGGCGGTGGTCGTTCCTTTCATTTCTCAGACCGGCGTTTAACCTCATGGCAGTGGCGGCAACGGGCTTCATAGACCTCGCTGGCGCCCACCATAATAACCGGATCATCGTAAGAAGCGGGCTGGCCATTGATGAGGCGTTGGGTGCGGCTGGCCGGTGCCCCACAGACCACGCAGATGGCGGAGAGCTTGTCCACCCTCTCCGCCTCTGCCATGAGGAGGGGCATCGGACCGAAAGGCTCACCCCGGAAATCCATATCCAGCCCGGTGACAATGACCCGTTTGCCCCTGGCAGCCAGAGTGTTACAGACCTCGGCAATGCTCCAGTCGAAGAATTGCACTTCGTCTATAGCGACCACAGCGGTGTCAGGCTCCACCAAATCGAGGATTTCCCTCGCTTCGGTGACGATGGTAGCGTCCAAATTCATCCCGTCGTGAGAGGTGACTTTCTCCAGAGCGTAACGGTTATCCAGGCTGGGCTTGAAGACCTGCACCTTCTGCTTGGCTATCTGCGCCCGCCTCACCCGCCGGATGAGTTCCTCGGTCTTGCCGCTGAACATGCTGCCGCAGATCACCTCGACCCACCCGCCTCTATATTGTTGGTACATCGTCTGCACAACCCCCACGCCGCTCCGCTACTGCTACCTGGCCTCCGGCAAACTTCACCTCAAAGGTAGGTAGCGACTGAAGTCGTCCTCTTTGGGCTTTCAGCCTCCGGTCGGCCTTCGCCGACCGGGAAAAGGTGTCAGCGCAGGCCAACGGAGGACGCGAAAGCGCCCAGGCAGGCCGATTTCCAATGGCGCCCCTGGCGACAGGCAGCCCGGCGCTACGTTAAGTTAGCGCCTATGCCCTTTTATTGAGGATACGCGCCACATCAATCAGCAGCCGGCCCGCCTTCTGATACGGCTGCTCCTTGCCGCACGGCCTTTTTCCGGCCCGGTCTCCCTGAGGCACTGACTTCGGCAGGCCTGGCCGAAGCTGCCGGGGAAACCCTCTCGGCAGCGGCTTTCTTACCTCTCAGCTTCTCTGTCACCGCCCGGGCTGCCTCTGCTTCATCTAACTTTTTCGGAGCCTTGACCGCCTTAGCAGCGTCTCCCCCCACTTCCTCAGGGTGGGTTTGCCCCTCGACAGCCAATTCTTCTTTCTTTTCGAGACGCTTCATAAAGCGCTCGACCTGGCCAGCGGTATCAACGATGCGCTGTTCACCGGTAAAAAAGGGATGGCAAGCCGAACAAACATCCGTCCTGATGAGTTCCTGCGTTGACCCTGTGGTGAAAGTATTCCCACAAGAGCAAATGACCTTGGCTTCGGGGTAATACTTGGGATGGATACCTTTCTTCATCGTAGATAAACTGTCCTTCCGGCATCGGACTTTGAACAACGCTACTGCTCTCTCAGAGAGGGCAGGAAAACGTCTCTGCAGGCTTGATTCGTTCAAAGTCCAATTCAGCCATGTCGGGGCAAGATCGCATCTTAACCTATACAGGTGTAGGGTAGACGCTCACTCTTTTCTTGCCAGAGGCTGCATTTTCGAACTTGACAAAACCGTCAATGGTGGCAAAGATAGTGTAATCCTTGCCCAGACCTACATTGTAGCCGGGCTTGAAGGTGGTGCCCCGCTGGCGGACGATAATCGTGCCTGCTCGCACCGCCTGGCCACTGTATCGCTTCACTCCCAGACGCTTGCCTGGACTATCCCGACCATTGCGGCTGGAACCGCCACCTTTCTTATGAGCCATCTCAACTCACCTCTTTCTGAATTCTCTCTGCAATCTCGTTACGTTAAGCGATGATTTCGTTAATTTGCAAACGGGTGTAGGCTTGCCGGTGACCGGCCTTGCGGCGATACCGGTTATGGGGCTTATATTTGAAGACGATGACTTTCTTGCGTTTGCCCTCTCCCACAACTGTAGCCATCACTTTAGCCCCCTCAATGATGGGATGACCCAGCCGGACTTTGTCTCCCTCGCTCACCAGCAACACCCTATCCAACGCGACTCGCTGCCCAATCTTCAAGGGCAACTTTTCAACCTCAATGGTCTCGCCTGCGCTCACTTTGTACTGTTTTCCACCTGTTTCAATGACGGCGTACATGGCTCATCCTCCAGCGATTTGCTGGCCACAATTCAAGCGCGGGCGCACTCGTTCACGTAGCCCCCGCGCATTGTTTCAATATTATACCCATATCTCCGATTTTGTCAAAACTCAGTGCCTACGATGATAGGGCCAAGTCGTCGGTCCTGAGGGCAACACTGCACCGGCTCGGTGAAATCGGCAGGGACCGATTGGAGGCCCAAAGGGGGGGGCTTCAGTCGCCCGGTAACAAGGCTCTGAGCTTAAAAAGAGCAGGCTGCCCATTGCAGGCAGCCTGCTGCAGCGCAAAGCCTATGGTCGGCCTTTCCCCTTACCACCCCCTTCATTGCCTTTGCTCTTGCCAGGCGGCTCGACAGGTGGTCCACTGCCTTGATCCTGCCCTGCATTGGGCGGCCCACCTTCCTCTAAACCCTTGCCCTCCTTGTTTCTATCCCGATCTCTGTCTCTGTCTTGCTCCCGCTGCTGCTCCTGTATCTGCTCCTCTCCTTTTGTACCGGACATAACGGCCCCCAAATTCTTCTGGGCTTTCTCACCGCTCAGGATAGCCTTCTTGAACTGGCCCCAGTTCTTGGGAGTTGTCCCATCCGGTAGCGTGATGGAGCTGAAGTCGCCGCTCTTTTTGGCAGCCAGGATGTCGCCGACTGTCACCTCGCCGTCCAGCATGAAGGACATCCAGCAGGCCTGGGCGATGACCCCAAAGCCTATCCCCTCCTCATGGTAGTCCATGATCATATCATAATCCAGTCCCAGGGTGTCGGCGAAGAATTCGGCCAGCGCCAGGGCTACGGGATGCATGATGGGCTCCTCGGTTGGCTCAGGGGTGGGTGTCTCACTCGGTTCAGGAGTCGGCGTCTCGGTCGGAGTGGCCGTGGGTTCTTCCTGTCCCCCAGGTGCGGCCCAGACCGATGCCCCTGATAGGGCGATGAGGACCAAGACCAACAAAATGCAGATGAATTCTTTTGTGCGTGACATTTCGGCTCTCCTTTCTTCTGAGAATTAGGTTTCGGTAGGATTCCCCGTAAAGTGTTGCTGAGCATTTTACCGCTGAGAACGCCGAGCTCTTCTTCTAGTTCCCAGCGGCCTCTGTGTGCTCTGAAGTTGGGTGGCCTTGCTGCATTTCAGGTGATCTATCGGTCGGATGCAAGCACACGACCCATTTCTCAAAACCAGATACTCGGTCTTTTGATCTGGCCACTCTCCGAGCCATACTCTCTGAACGAGCTGGCACATCGTACGCTCCCCTCCAATGCAGGCTCTCCCACTTCTTACACCGTTAAAAGGTGCGGAAAGATACGGCCTCAAGGACGATTTCGACCCCAATTAGGACTAAAGTACTACGGCTATCCTATGCCGTTCCAGTATCCCTTTTTAAGTTTTTGCGGTATAATATATGCACGAGAAGACTACCATCCTACGCAAAGGCGTCTTTAAGTGCACAACGACGAACCCCTTCTGATCGAGCAGGCCAAGAGATACGACCCTAAAGCTATCAGCGAGCTCTACAAG
>JBBIJG010000308.1:0-4155 GCA_037446095.1 Caldilineae bacterium | reverse complement strand
ATCTATGACCGCCATGGTCGCCTCCTCTACGAGATCATCGGCTCCCGCGCGGGCAAACACACCCCCCTGCCTCTGGCTCAGATCCCCCTCCATCTGCGCCAGGCCACCATCGCCACCGAAGATGCCAGCTTTTACACCAACCCCGGGGTGGACGCCAAAGCCATCCTGCGGGCGATCATTATCAACCTGCGGGGCGGAGAGGTCCTGTCCGGCGGGAGCACCATCACCCAGCAGTTGGCCCGCAATGTCCTGCTCCCGCCAGAGGAGCGGACCCAGCGCACCCTGACCCGTAAATTGCGCGAGACCTTCCTGGCCTGGCGCCTGGCCCGCACTTACAGCAAAGACGAGATTCTGGCCCTCTACCTGAACGAGACCTACTACGGTAACCTGGCCTACGGCGTAGAGGCGGCGGCCCAGGCTTACTTTGGCAAGTCGGCAGCCGAGCTGGACCTGGCCGATTGCGCCCTGCTGGCCGGACTCCCCCAGTCGCCGGCGCGCTATAATCCCCTGACAGACCCCCAGGCGGCCAAAGAACGCCAGGCCGTGGTGCTGGACCTGATGGTCAAGCATGGCTACATTGATGAAACCCAAGCCCGGCTGGCTAAAGAGGAGCAACTGCATTTCGCCTCGGTGCCTTTCCCCATCCGCGCTCCCCACTTTGTGATGCACGTGCGGCAGCTTTTGGAGGACGAGTTGGGACTGGCTACCCTGGAGCGAGGCGGCCTGCAAGTCTACACCACCCTGGACCTGGACATGCAGGATATGGCCCAGTGGATCGTCCGCCGTCGCCTGGCCCAACTTTCAGAGCGCAAAGAGGGACTGCCCGACCGCAACGTGCGCAACGCCGCACTGGTGGCCCTGGACCCCCAGACGGGGGAAATCCTGACCATGCTGGGCAGCCCCGACTATTTCGACCCCCGCATTGACGGGGCAGTCAACGTGGCTCTGGCCACCCGCCAGCCCGGTTCCTCCATCAAGCCCATCACCTATGCCGCTGCCTTCGATCCGCGCCGCGCTGAGCCCTATACGGCGGCCACCATGGTGAACGATGTGCGCACCGCCTTCATCACCAAGGAAGGCGACCCCTACGTGCCAGTGAACTACGACCACCTCTACCGTGGCCCGGTCCTCCTGCGCCAGGCTCTGGCCTCGTCGTTCAACCTGGTGGCGGTCAAGGTGCTGGACCACGTAGGGTTGGAGGACATGACGGCCCTGGCCCGCCGCCTGGGGATCACCACCCTGGATGACAGCGAACGCTTTGGGCTGGCCCTCACCTTGGGCGGCGGCGAGGTGCGCCTGCTGGAACTGACAGCCGCCTACGCCGCCTTTGCCAACGGCGGGTACCGGGTCGAGCCGGTGGCCATCCTCCGCGTCGAGGACAGCCAGGGGAACGTCATCTGGGTCCGGTCGGAGACCTTCGCCCAACCCGGGCCGGAAACAGGCCAGCGGGTGCTGGACGAGCGGGTGGCCTACCTCATCACCGACATCCTCTCCGACGACACGGCCCGCATCGCCGGCTTTGGCGAGGGGAGCGTGCTCAAACTGTCCCGCCCGGCGGCGGTCAAGACCGGCACCACCACCGACTGGCGGGACAACTGGACCATCGGCTATACTCCCGAGTTGGCAGTGGGCGTCTGGGTCGGCAACGCCGACAACGAGCCCATGCGGCGCGTCTCCGGAGTGACCGGCGCAGCCCCCATCTGGCATGACTTCATGGAGGAGGTGCTTAAGGGTCGCCCTGTGCAGGAGTTCGTCGAGCCGGAAGGGCTGGTCCGGGTGGAGGTCTGCGCCCTGTCGGGTAGGCTGCCTTCCCCCTACTGTCCCCACCGCAAGACCGAACTCTTCATTGCCGGCACCGAACCCCGCGAGTACTGCACCCTGCACCGGCCAGTCCGCATTGACGTGAGCACAGGGATGCTGGCCACCGAAAACTGTCCCCCTGAGCAGGTGAGGGAGAGAGTCTACACCTTCCTACCCGCCGAGGCCACAGAATGGGGCAGAAAGCAGGGAATCCCTCAGCCTCCTACGGAATACTGCTCGTTGCACGGTAACACGATGCAGGAGGCAGGAGGCGGGAGGCAGGATGATCATTCTCCCCTCTCTCCTCTCTCCATCGTGATGACCAGCCCTGACCCTTTCAGCGTCTTCCGTCTCAGCCCGGCCCTGCCACTGAGCCATCAGCGCATCGAGGTGGCGGCGCGACCCGCAGAGGAAATAGCCGTTGCTGAATTGACTCTCTACGTGGATGGCGAGCCCCTGGCCCGCCTCGACGCTCCGCCCTATCGCAGCCTGTGGCCGCTGACGCCGGGGGTACACGCTTTCCACGCCGAGGGCTATGATGCTATGGGCAGGCGGTTGACGAGCGAACCGGTGTATGTCACAGTGATAGAGTAGCTTTTCTTGACTCCATAGCCCTTATGAGGTATACTTACGCTGTAAGCACATCATACGCAGAAAGAGAAACGAGGGATGGTGCGCAAGGTATTCAAGACTGGCAATAGCATGGTTATCTCTCTGCCCAAGGACACCCTGGAATTTCTGGAGCTTGCTGAGGGGGACGAGGTCTCCGTAGAGTTGGACAGGGAGCGGCGGCAAATAATCGTTACTCCCCTGAAAGTGGCCCTGCCGGGAGTGGATGAGGTTTTTGCTCGCCAGGTGGCAGACTTTATCGAGCAATATCGCCCCGCTCTGGAAAACCTGGCGAAGCGATGAATTACCTTACCGTCGAGCAAGTGCTCTTCCTGCATGCCCGCTTGATCGAGGAGACCGGGGGCAGCCACGGGGTGCGTGATGTGGCCTTGTTGGAATCGGCGGTGGCCCGTCCCCGGGCTACGTTTGAGGGGGGGGATCTGTACCCTGACCTCTTCTGTAAGGCGGCTGCTCTCATGGACTCGCTGATCCGCAACCATCCCTTTATTGACGGTAACAAGCGCACCGGCATCGCTGCGGCGGCCTTGTTCCTGCGCCAAAATGGTCGCCACCTGACAGCCACCAACTCTGAGCTTGAGGTCTTTACCCTTTACGTCACCGAATCCAGGCCGGAGGCCTCTGAGATCGCTGCCTGGCTTGAAACCCATAGCGCCCCGGTGTAGTTTTAGAAGCCCCTGTACTCCCCCAAGTCTCAGGGAGGACAGTTTCTTTGAGGACCGACATAAATACGAAGCGCTAATCCTCGACCAACGGGAAGACACCGACGAAACGGATTGGTACGCCCATGCCTACGACAAAGAGCGGGTCTCTCTGGCACAAGCCCAGACATGGATGACCGCTACCGCAGAGGTTGCCCCTGCTGAACGACAGCCGACAATAGCCTCTGCTACTTGGACAGCCCCGGTGACCATCCTGGCTGCCTATGGGGATGGACATTCCGACCATTAGAACGAATAGAGGGGTTAGAAGACAGACAACGGGTTCAGTCGTATCCGTGGAGCCCGGCAGGTTGCCCAAACCATCCGCGAATCCCGCGCCGACTACAAATAGGAAAAGAATCAATACAGGAGGTCTCACCCATGAAACGAAGCCTTTTCATCATTCTCATCATTGTCCTGGCCCTTTGTGTCATCGGGCTCATCGCCGTCTTGTGGAACCTGCGCCCTGCCGGTCTGCTACCGCCGGGCACGGCCCAGGCTGTGCCTACCAGGACGCCGCTACCGCCCCAGGCCCCTATCACCGTCTACCGTTCGCCGGCCCCGGGCGAAGAACAGGCCCTGGACGAGCCCATCGTCATCGGCTTCGACCAGCCCATGGACCGGACCTCGGTGGAGGCAGCCTTCCGCATTGAGCCCAAGGTGGAAGGCCGCTTCCACTGGGAGAAGAACGACCTGGTCTTTACCCCGGCGGAACCTCTGCAGCGCGGTGCCAGCTACCAGGTCACCGTGGCCGAGAGCGCCAGGAGCGCCGCCGGCCTGCCTCTGAAAGAACCCGTCACCTTTGCCTTCCGAGCCGTCGGTTACCTGGAAGTGACCGACGTGCAGCCGGCCCCCGACACCGAAGAGGTGGGGACCGATGCCGTCGTCACGGTGCTCTTCAACCGCCCGGTGGTGCCTTTGACCTCCATCGCCCAGCAGGCCGCGCTGCCTCACCCCCTGACCTTCGTCCCCCCTGTGACCGGCGAAGGCGAATGGCTCAACACATCCATCTACAGGTTCAAGCCCG
>JBBIJG010000307.1:3472-4184 GCA_037446095.1 Caldilineae bacterium | reverse complement strand
TGCCTCCTACTTCGGTAAACCCAATCCTCTCTCTATCGTGGAAAAGACGCCGGTTTTGCAACATTTCCGCTTCCTGGGGCCTGACATCATCGCTCAGGACATTTCAGAAATCGGCCTCAGCGTGCTGACCGCTTTCAACGTGCGCTACGTGATCCTGGACCTGTATCAGATGCCTGGGGGACACGAGCGAGAGGCCACCCTGCACCTGACGGAAAAGGTTTTCGGCGGCACCTTGCCTTTCTACCGTGACGAACGGCTGATTGTCTACCGGGTAGAGGAACCCACTGCCCCCCGGCCTTTCCTGCGCCTGGGTCAGCATTGGGGGCCCCGGCAATGGGAGGCCGGGCGCCCTGTCAGGCAAATCGGGCAAGATGCCGCCATCCATATTCGGGCCTGGGGACCCGCTTCGGTCCGCCTGCGCATCGAGGCTCGAAGCGCGGGAGAACCATGCCGGCTGGATGTGTACTCAGGCAGCCGGCGGCTTGCAGCCTTTGAACTGAAGGCCACGACTCAGGAGTTTGTCACTCCTCCTTTGTTGCTGACAGAGGGGGACAGCGTCTTCCATCTGCACTATACGCAAGGAGAAGTGGGGCCTGTGATCAGCCAGCTCGATTTAGTCGGGCCTGCACAGCAGCTTGGAGGTGGGTCGGAGGTGATGGTCACCGCGGTTGAGGGTACCCCTCAAGCCCTCGGACTGAGGCTCGAGCCGAAG
>JBBIJG010000307.1:0-3451 GCA_037446095.1 Caldilineae bacterium | reverse complement strand
CGCCGTACAGGCCCGCAGTTAAAAACACACGAGGAGGTAAGACAAATGTTTATCATCGGCGAGAATATCCAGATCCTATCCACCCTGGTCAAGAACGCTGTCGAAAACCGGGACGCTAAACCGTTGCAGGACTTGGCCAGGAAGCAGGTCAAGATGGGGGCCCGGATGATTGACCTGAACATCGGGCGACGCAAGAAGGATGGCCACGAGGTCATGCCCTGGCTGGTGGACATCATGCACGAGGCGGTGCCGGGCACCGGCTTGTCGCTGGACACTACGAACGCCGCAGCCGTTGAGGCCGGGTTGAAGCGCTGCCAGGAACTGGGCATCGAGGCCATGATCAATTCCGCTTCAGCCGAACCGGAACGGCTGGAGAGCATGATGCCCCTGGCCGCCGAGTACGGTTGCAAGATCATCGCCCTGACCATGGGGGCTAACATTCCCGCCACCGCCGATGGTCGGGTGGAACTGGCCACGAATGTCATTGTCCCCAAAGCGATGGAGCTGGGCATCCCTATGGAGCGCCTTTACCTGGACCCCCTGGCCTTGACCGTGAATGGGATGCAGGCTCATGCTATGGAGACTATCAACGCCGTGCGGATGTTCAAAATGATGTTTGACCCACCCCCCATGACCACGATTGGTCTATCCAACGTTTCCAACACCACACCTCACGAAGGGCGGAGCCTGATCAACCGCACTTTCCTGGTGATGCTGATGGCCGCTGGCCTGGATTCGGCCATCGCCGATCCACTGGACGAGAAACTGAATGAAGTGATCCGGATCATTGAACAGCGGGACGACAGTACGCCCGTGGGCAGACTGCTGCTCACCCTCTATGACAAGACCGCCGCTATGGAGAGCCTGGAGCCGGACGATGTGGACACGAGCGACCCGGATCAGTTAGCCATCTTTAAGACAGTGCGTGTCCTGGAGAACAAGACGATCTACGCCCCTTCGTACCTGGAGATATAGAAAGCCCTGGGGATTATTGGGGATGCAACTGGCTGCCGTCACCTGTCACCCTGGCGGCAGCCAGTTGTTGTGAATGAACTGGAGGGCATGGCGTTCACCGAGGAGCAAAAGCCTGCTTCTTACCTACCTCTTATCTTTGACCTTTCCCTTATAAATGGTATAATTGGCTCTGCACATCAAAGAAGCGAGGTGAAGAAACATGAAGGTACTGGCAGTCAAGCCCGAACTCTGCACCGGATGCGGGATCTGCGAAAGGGTCTGTTCCAAGACCTACTACAAGGAAGAAAACCCGGCCAAATCGGCCATCCGCATCGGAGAACGGTCGCCGGAGACAGGCCATTACGTGATCACGGTCTGCACCCAGCTTGGAGCGTGCATTGACGTTTGCCCGGTCAAGGCCCTCTCACGGAACAAGAAGGGCATCGTCATCCGCGACAAAAAGCTCTGCGTCGGCTGCTATGCCTGCGTGGGCTTTTGCCCCAACCTGGCCATGTTCACCCACCCGGACCTTACAGAGCCTTTCAAATGTGTGGCCTGCGGCAAGTGCGCCGACGAGTGTCCCGAGGGCGTCCTCTCCATTGTGGAGGTGCCGGACCTGGAACCATCCGAAACAGAAAATGGGCCATCAGAGTCAAGGAGGTCGTAGCATGAGCGCGAAATCGGATTACCAAGTGCTGGCCGAGATGAATTACGAACTGGGCCAGGTTGAGAGGGGTTACACCAATCGAACCCTGTATGTCAACCTCTCCGATAATACCATCGCCAGCAAGCCCGTGACCCAGGAGATGAAGGACATCTTTATCGGTGGCCGGGGATTTGGACTGTGGCTTTTGTGGCATGGAGTGACCCCTGAAACCAAATTGAATGATCCCGAAAACGAAATCGTGATCGCCTCCGGTCCCATCGGTGGGATCACCCAATACCCCGGCTCCGGCAAATCCCTGGTAGTCAGTCTCTCTCCTACCACCCATTCGGTGATGGATAGCAACGTGGGCGGCCATTTCGGCCCGCTGCTCAAGTTCGCCGGCTGGGATGCCATCGAGGTGCAAGGCAAAGCCGAGAAGGATGTCATCGTCTACGTGGACGGCATGAAGGGCAAAGTGTCTATCATCGAAGCCCCGGCCGATCTGGAAACCAACACCCACCTCCTGGCGGAAAAACTGGTGGAGATGTTCGCCGCCTCGGAGAGCGAAAAACAGGGCATCTCCTCCGTCTCGGCCGGTACCGGTGCTGAACACACCCTCATCGGCTGTCTCAACTTCAGCTTCTACGACGTGCGCCGCCAGAAGGTGCGCGTCAAACAGGCTGGCCGCGGCGGGATCGGCACGGTCTTCCGCGATAAGAAGATCAAAGCCCTGGTGGTCAAATACCTCGGCGTCAAGGGGGATTCTAACCACCCGGCGGACCGGGAGCGAATCACCAGGGTGGGCACCAAGATGCACAAGGAAATCCATGACTACGATCACCTCCAATGTAAGATGCGCCAGGGGGGTACCTCTTACCTGGTGAAAATCATGAACGACTACGACTTGCTGCCGACCCATAACTTTAAGTTCGGCTCACATCCAGAGGCCGCCAAGATCGCCGGCGAAGTGTGGAGGGAGCGATTCACCCAGGGTATCCCCGACGGCTGCTGGTACGGCTGTACTTTGAGCTGCTCTCACGCTGTGGACGGTTACACCGTCAAGACGGGACCCTACAAAGGCCAAGTGGTCAGCGTGGACGGCCCGGAATACGAGACCATCGCTGGCTGTGGCTCCAACTGTGGCATCTTTGACCCCGACGCCTTGTTGGAGATCAACTTTTACTGCGACACCTACGGCATTGACACCATCTCCTTCGGCACGCTGACCGCCTTTGTGATGGAGTGTTACGAAGCGGGCATCTTGAACAAAGAAATTACCGGCGGGCTGGAGCTCACCTTTGGCAACGCCGAGGCGGTCATTGAGTTGCTGCATCAGATGGGGCGTGGCGAAGGCTTCGGGCTCATCGCCGGGCAAGGCATCCGCCGCATGAAGCAAATCTTTGCCGAGAAGTACGGAGCCGACCCGGCCTTCTTGCAAGACATCGGCATGGAAGCCAAGGGGCTGGAGTACTCGGAATACGTCAGCAAAGAGTCTCTGGCCCAGCAGGGCGGCTACGGCCTGACCAACAAGGGCCCCCAGCACGACGAGGCCTGGCTTATCTTCATGGACATGGTGAACAACCAGATTCCTACTTTTGAGGACAAAGCCGAGGCGTTGCATTACTTCCCCATGTGGCGGACCTGGTTTGGACTGAACGGGCTCTGCAAGTTGCCCTGGAACGACATCAGCCCGCCCGACAACGCCCAGACGGATGAGCCAGCCAAAGTGCCGGAGCACGTTCGGAACTACGTGGAGTTGTTCGTCGGAGTCACCGGCCGTCAGGATGTCAAGAGTGGGGAAGACCTGGTGCGCATGTCGGAAGCGGTCTACAACTTCCAGCGGGTCTTCAA
>JBBIJG010000306.1:0-4198 GCA_037446095.1 Caldilineae bacterium | reverse complement strand
CCCGGCGTTCACCAACTCGACCAGGGACAGATAGGCATAGGTGGTCTCGGGGTAGTTATCCACCGCCTTCAGGAAGCGAGCATGAGCCTGAGCGGCCTGATCCCAATTGAGGTAAGCCATGCCCGCCAGGTATTCGATCTTGGCCCGGTAATAGCCAATGCGCGCTATCTCCAGGATGGCATCGTACTGGGCGATGGCTGCCTCGTAGTTCTGTTGCCTCAAGTAAGCATCGGCCATCTTTTCTCGGATGTGAACCTGGAAACTGGCATCGGAGGCTTCTCGCAGGGCCTCCTCATAGGCACGGATGGCTTCAGAGGGGCTGCCCAGGTTGATGTAGCAGTCGCCGATGAGCTCATAGACATAGCCGGCAATGACATCCCGCCGGGCCAGGTAAGCCCGATAATGGGCAATGGCTTTGGCCCACTCGCCCAGCCCCTGATAAGCTCGAGCTAACAAGAAGAAGGTCTGCGGATAGCGTTGATCGCTACCACGGTGCTTGCGGAGGAGGTCGTTCAGGGTGTCCACGGCCCGTTGGTAGTCGCCACCGGCCAGGTAGCTTTCCCCCAAATGATAACGGGCTTCCTCCCTCTGCTCCTGGCTTGCCCCGCCGGCGAGGATGGCCTGGTATGCAGCGATGGCGCTCTGGTAGTCTCCGTTCCGTTGATGGACCCGCGCCGTTTCCAGGTTTTCTGCTGGCTGGACGGTGGGGGTGGGAGTGGCCCTCATCCCCCTGATCCCTTTCTCCCAACCCTGAGAGGAGGGGGCTGAGGGCTCGCTAAACGAAGTTTCAGGGAGTTGGCTGGCGAGAAAGAGGGCCCCTCCCAAAAGCAAGACCATTCCGCCTCGTTTGCCAAAGTCTCTCAGCCATGACATTTTTGTATTCCTTCAGGCTCGAGCGAAATAGGCCAGGGCCAGTCGCACTCTTTCTTCAATCGCCATTTCCTCTCTGGGCAGAGATTGGAGAGCAGCCTGGGCCTCGACTACGCTGTAACCCAAGGCGGTGAGGGCGGCGATGACCTCGGCATCGGCTTCGGTCAGGACCGGCGCAGCCGTCGGTAGGAGGCCGAGCCCGATCTTGTCTTTGAGCTCAAAGAGGAGCTTCCTGGCGGTTTTGGGGCCGATGCCAGGCACCCTGGCCAGGGCTTCGGTGTTCTCCTGGGCGATGACCGTGCGCAAAGAATCGGGCGGCAGGACGGAGAGGACAGCCAGAGCCGTTCTGGGTCCCACGCCTGAGATGTCCAACAGCAATTCAAAAATGGCCAGTTCCTCCTGACTGCCACAGCCATAGAGGGACAACTCGTTTTCTCGCACGTGGAGATGGGTGAAAAGCTCCACCTCACGGCCCAGGCCCTCCCAACTATCGAGGAGGGAGGCCGGCACATAGACCTTGAAGCCGATGCCCCCCACCTCAACGATGGCGTGGTCTTTGCCCTTGGCCTCTAGCCTTCCCCTCAGTCTAGCTATCATCACTGACTTTCACCTGAGCTTGTTTCGCCAGCGCCGCCCTGAGAAGCTTGACGGCGTTCAGCACGCCCTGGTAGTTCCCCATCTTCGAGGGAGCGTGCCCGTAGCAGGTAGGGATGGAGATGACGCCCGAGCTCCCGCTGGTCGAACATCGGCCTCAGAGACGTCTTTGCCGGGGTTTGAAATACTCGATGTCGAGGATTGAGCCCTCTCGTTCGCCCTTGGGTTTGAAGATGGCTTCTACCTCCATGCCGATCTCCACCCTGTCGGGGCTAACCCCGCTCAGGCGGTGCACCAGGCCCCCGTCGCTGCCATCCAACTTGACGAAGGCTATGATCTCCGGCTCGGCCAGGGGAGAGCCATCCAGGTCCATGTGCAGGACGGTGTAAGTGTGGACCGTCCCCTTGCTGGCCACTTCGACCCACTCCTCCAGTCTGGTGAAGCAGCGCTCACAATACATCATGGGAGGTACGTAAATGAAGTCGCATTGGGGGCAACGGGTGCCCAGAAACCGGGCGTTGTCCTTGATCTCCCGAAAGAATCGCTCTCCGGCGATGCCCACGGTGTAACGGCTCTCGACGGGGATGTTGCCGCGCCAAGAGATAGCTTTCTCCAGTTTGTCAACCTTTTCCAGCAAAGACATTAGGACACCTCCTGTCAATGTAGCTACCCTCCCACGAGTTCAGGCAGCAGCGTGGCTAAAAGCCTATCCGAAAAGTTTTTGGGTCAGGCGAAGGCAGTGCCTTCGCTACCCAATGCACGATTTCCCGGCCAGACTCTGAGAACAACCGCTCCGGTCGGCTGCGCAGAGGCCAAAGCATCTGCAAGAGCAACCGGCGGTCGGGTGAGCAGCTCTCACTCGGGTTTAAAGTACTTGATGTCGGTTATAGCGCCCTTCCGTTCTTCGGCCGGCTTCCAGACAGCCTTGACCCGCATGCCGACCCTGACCACTTTAGGGTCCACTTCGCCCAAAAGGTGCAGGATGCCCACGCCGGGGGACGCGCCGTCAATCTCGATCACCGCCGGGATCTGGGGTTCTTTGATGCGCACCATGTCCCAGGTGACGTAGCAGAGGGAGAAAGTGTTCACCGTCCCGGTGTCCTGGAGGTAGACCCACTCACTCATGGGCTTGAAGCACCATTCGCAGACGGTGCGGGGCGGCACTACCGTGCGGCGGCAATGGCGGCAACGCACGCCGATGATCCGCCCCTCCTTCAGTGCGGCCAGGTAGCGGCCGATAGCCACCCCTGCGTCCCAGGCATACTCCGCTTTAGGGGTCCAGCGGGTGAAGAGGACCCTGCCTTCCGTGAAATCCGTCTCGTCTAAAGGTGTTCCGGGGAACTCTTTGATTTTGGCGGTCATGTTCTAGCTCCTGTTCAAATTGAATCAATCGCTCCAACATTTCTATACTCCCATGATCACCACCGTGCCGACCTGCATCAGGTCGCCCCAGGCCTGGGCCAGGCCCGTGGTCGGTTTGCCGGGCACCTGGCGCTTGCCGGCTTCGCCTCGCAATTGCCAGAAGATCTCGGCGATCTTCATCAGGCCAGCGGCCGCGATGGGGTTGCCCACACCCAACAGCCCCCCCGAAGGGCAGACGGGCATGTCCCCATCTCGCTGGGTGACGCCATCGGCTGTCAGGCGGGGGGCTTCGCCTTTCTCACACAGGAGCAGGCCCTCCAGGTGGTGCAGCTCCTTGTAGTCGAAGGGGTCATAGGGCTCCACAATGTGGATTTGCTTGCGGGGTTCGGTGATGCCAGCCATATCGTAGGCCATACGCGCCGCATACTCTACATACTTGGGATAGTAGAGGTCGCGGTTGGTCCAGTAGGCGGTGTCCAGGCACCAGCCCACGCCTTTTATCCAGACCGGCTTATCGGTGATACGCTTGGCCACGTGCTCGGCGGCCAGGACGATGGCCACCGCCCCATCGCTCACCGGGCTCACGTCCAGGCGCTGCACCGGCCAAGCCAGCACCTCGGAGTTCAGCACGTCCTCCACGGTGATGTTCGGGTCGCCCAGGAGAGCACAAGGGTGGTCGGCAGCATTGCGCTTGTTCTTGACCGAGACCAGGGCGATGTCCTTTTTCTCCAGGCCATAGCGGTGCATGTAGCGATTCATCTCAATGGCGAAAATCCAAAGCAGGTTGGGCCCCAGCGGTCGTTCGGTGGTGTGGTCAAAGATGGTCAGGAAAGCGGCCTGGGGGTGGGGCATACAACTGGACATCTTTTCCTCGCACACCACCAGGCAGGTGTCGAAGAGTCCGCTGGCCACGTGGTACCAGCCCTGGATGGGAGCAAAGACGCCGGTGCCGCCGCCCACATAGGAGCGCATGTAGGGCTTGCGCCAGGCTCCGGCCCCATCGCTCAGGTACTCGCCTTTCATGTGGACGGCGTCAAAGGCATCGGGGGCCGTGCCCATGCACACGGCATCTATGTCTTTCAAGGTCAGCTCGCACGAATCGAGGGCCATTTTCGCCGCCTCGTAGCTCAGCTCTTTACCTGTCTCCTGAGCACGGCGCACGAATTTGGTCATCCCGGCTCCAACGACAGCCACTCTGCGCATGGTCATTTCATTCCTCCTCGTATTAGGATGATTCATTTTCCGCCCGTCGGCTCTGCCTTCGCCACTGCCTGCTGAAACGGGCTATTCCAGGGCGATAAATCGCCCTCCGCCAGTCCGCTGAGGAGTGTGTTTAGCGTGTCCCCGTACACTCCCAGACGGGCCTTTGGGC
>JBBIJG010000305.1:0-4200 GCA_037446095.1 Caldilineae bacterium | reverse complement strand
CTCCGCCGACACCCACCGACACGCCCACGCCGACACCCACCGCACCGGCTCCCATCGTCTACAGCATCACCCCAGACAGCGGCGACACCGAGAACATAGTCCCCATCACCGACCTGGTGGGCGAGAATTTTCTTCCGGGGGCCACGGCCAGAATTGACAACGGGATCCGCAGTATAGAACTGACTGCGGTGACGGTGATCAGCCCGACCCGCATCACCGGCACGCTAGACCTGTCCATGGCAGCCGGAGGCCCCTATGACGTAGAGGTGACCAACCCGGACGGGCAAAGCGGTGTGGCTACCAATGCCTTTACCGTGACTATTCCCATCACCTATTCTTACCCCATAACGCGCACTTGCAGTCCTACCGTGGCCGATTGCGATAACGTGATGGGCCCTCCCGATAACCAGCCTGCCAATATGGGCCCCGGCGAAGTGATCACCCTGGACTTTGGTCTCGGCAACGGGATCATGGATGGCCAGGGGTATGATTTTGCCTTCTACGAATGGGACAACGGCGGGTTCGTCTACCTCGACTGGATCATGATCGAACTGTCGGTGGACGCAACAACGTGGTACACCGCCTTCTATTGGGGGGACGGCTACAACTCTCCTATGGACGATTATACGAACATTGTTGCCTATAGTAATGACCAGGGGAACCCGACCTATCCAGGAGAATGGGACAACGAACAGATTCCGAGAGACGATCTTTATCCTTACCCTGGGACGGGGATCACCATTGACATTCATTTCCTTGCCGGCCCTCCTGAGGCCCAGTACCGGTATGTCCGTTTGAGTTGCCCGGCCGGGGGTGATGATGCGGCCCAAGTAGATGCCGTTGAGAGGTTACATTGATGCGGCAATAGCCGCGCTAATGGGCAGCGTGGGGCGAAAGCCCAGGGGCGCAGGCGTGGGTTCTGATCCGCCCCTTCTTTTTACGGGAGTTGAGTCATGACCGACAAGCTTATCCAAAGCCGATACGAAATAGCCAACAGTTCAGAGAAGGTCAGGAGGCCGGTCGCTCCGGGCGTGGAGGACGCCCTGAGCGGGCATGTATTGGGCCAATACCGACTGGTAGAACGGCTCGGTCGTGGGGGAATGGCTACAGTCTACAAAGCCTACCAGCCTTCACTGGATCGCTACGTGGCCGTGAAGGTGCTGTCCCCCTTCCTGGCCCAGAACTCTGATTTCGTCGCTCGTTTCCAGCGTGAGGCGCAGGCCATCGCCCGATTGAATCATCCCAATATCCTGCCCGTCCACGACTATGGCCAAGAGGGGGAACTGATTTATATCGTGATGCGCTATGTAGAAGGGGGCACCCTCCAGGATATGCTGGGCCGGCCGTTGGGTTTAGACACGGCTGTAGAGATTATCGCCCAGATGGGAGGGGCGTTGGATTACGCCCATCAGCGGGGCATCGTGCACCGGGATGTGAAACCCAGCAATATCCTGATGGCTGACAGAAACTGGGCTCTGCTGGGTGACTTTGGGCTGGCCAGGATGGTAGGCGCCAGTGTACGGATCACCCAGACGGGGGTCGGGATGGGGACACCTGCTTACATAGCGCCGGAGCAGGCTCAGGGCATAGGCGTTGATGCGCGGAGCGACATTTACTCCTTGGGTATTGTCTTGTTCGAGATGCTGACCGGCCAGGTGCCTTTCGAGGGAGATTCGTCTCTGGTCGTGTTGCTCAAACACCTGAAGGAGCCCCACTCTCGCCGCGGCAGATCAACCCCGATATCCCAGAGCCCGTAGAGCAGGTGGTGCTGAAAGCCCTGGCCAAGGACCCTCGTGACCGCTTCCAGCGAGCGGGGGAGATGGTGACAGCTTTACAGCAAGCGGTGGCCGGAAAGCCTGTGATGACAGCAGCCATCTCTTTGGCCGATGAGAGGATAGGCCAGCAGGAGAAATTGGCCGCTCTGTACGCTGAAGCCGTAGCCTTGCTAAAAGCCGGGGAGTGGCAGAAAGCCCTGGAAAAATGGGTAGAGGTGCAGGCCATGGACCCTACCTATATTGATTCCCAACAGGTGGCAGCCACGGCCAAGAGAGAACTGGCCAGACTGGAGGCCGCTGCCACACCGCTGGAGCTAAGGCTTCCCATCCCCCTCTGGCGGAAGGTGCCGGTGTGGGTCTGGGTGGCTATAGGTGGGGTCATCTTGCTGGCGGCAGCGATCGCAGGTACAACTCGGGTTGTGTCGCCAGTGGCTGGCGAGTTGGCTGCGGCCGTCTCTCCCACGAGCACCCCTGAGCCACCGACGCTCACCCCCACGGCTGACGTGGCAGCTACCGAAACGGCCCTGGCTGGTCTGGCTGCCAATGTCATGGCTACAGCTCTGGCTCAAGCCTCGGCTACTATGGGCGCTTCGATGCCTACACCAACTGACACACTGATACCAACCCAAACGCCTGTACCCCCTACGGCTACAGCCACCCATACGCCAGCACCTCCCACGCCGACCCCAGTCCCTGGGGCTATTCCGCAGCCTGCTGGCTCTATAACCCTGACGGTCTATCTGAGAGACACCCGCACAGGGACAGGCTTTGTAACCCTGAGTGCCGCTCAGCCCTATGGGTGGAAAATATACGAGGAGGGGAGATTCGTTTATGGCGAAGCAGCCGTGCTCATTGGCAACACGGTTTACCATTTTGATGAGCCGGGCGAGCTGGGGCAGTTGCCCGATCCCTGGCGAGTGGAATTCGAGTTCGCAGAAGCCTTGGTCGCACACACCGGACACCAGGCTGGCTTCGACGCCAGGCAAGCCCAGTTCTGGGTGGGTACCCTTGACGACACCAGCGCGGTAGGGGGGGATAATCCTTACACTCTGACGGTAAAGCTGTACGAAGGGGACGCACTGCGAGAGACCATCCAGGTCTGGTTCACAGTGGCCGACCAGGGTGACTTTAGTGAAAGCGCCGTGTTCAGTGCAGAGGAGGTTGGGGCAGAGGGAAGAGGGGGGGGACCACCCATTGTGCCGCCTGGACAGGGAGGTGAACCCCCTGGGCAGGCTAAAGATAAAAAGGAACCGCCAGGCAAGAGTAAGTAAAAGTGATAGGGATCGAGATATGCAAGCTGAGATTATCATCATTGGCACAGACCTTCTGTTGGGGAAGGTAGAAGACAGCACCGCGGCCTATCTCGCCCAACAACTGAGTGCTCTGGCTCTTGACCTTTACTGCAAGACCACGGTGGGTGACGATGAGAGGCGCGTCACTGCCATCCTCCAACAAGCGCTGGCCCGCTCGGATGTGGTCATCACCAGTGGGGGTCTGAGCCCCACCGGAGAGGATGTCACCCGACGGGCCGTAGCCAGAGTTGCGGGCCGAGAATTGGTGTTGGACGAGAAACTGCTGGCCCAGATCGCGCTCAGCCTGGCCAGGGACGGACTCACCATGAACGATAACTATCGTCGCCAGGCTTACATTCCTCAGGGAGCCATACCCATCGAGAACCCCTTGGGCCTCACTCCGGCCTTTATCGTGGAAACAAGGCAGGGTCTGACCATCTCTCTGCCCGGCGTACGGCGGGAGTTAGAGTGCCTGATGGAACTGCGGGTCATCCCTTTTCTGAGAGAGAGGCTCCAGATGGACCAGATTGTCACCACGACTGAGACCCCGCTGGCCCTCCCCGATGTAGCCTGGATGGAAAGAGAAGTGAGCCCAGCTTACATGGAGGAGGTGCCTACTGGCCCGGGTTTAAGGCTGATCATACAAGACGGTGGGAGTGAGATAGAAGTGCCTTTCAAAGAAGAGGTGAGCATAGGGCGCTTAGATCCGGCCAGTGGTAGCTTCCCTGACGTTGACTTGAACACCTACGGTGCTGTCGAGAAAGGCGTCTCCCGTCGCCACGCCAAAATCATCCGGCGTGGACAAGAGTTCCTGATTGAAGATTTGGGTAGCATCAACGGAACTTTCTTAAACCACAAAAGGTTGACGCCTTATGTTTTTGAAGCGCTCAAAAACGGGGACGAGTTGCAACTGGGTAAACTCGTGCTGCGGGTTAGCTTCGCTGAGTAGAGGCAGTGAGGGCCCGAATAGCGGCCATGTCCCATTTAAAAGAGAGGAATCTGGGCCTTGTCCTGTTCGATGAGGGGGCGCAGGCCGACAATCTTTTTCAGGTCGTGACGGTCAATTTCCAGAGCGCTGGCCAGTTGGTTCAGATGCCCGTACTTGATGAATTGCCAACGCCCGGTGACCATGG
>JBBIJG010000304.1:0-4206 GCA_037446095.1 Caldilineae bacterium | reverse complement strand
GCGGCATTTTGGGGCTGGCCCTCAATACCCCATCCAGACGGTTTTGGATTACATTGATGTCGGCTCCCAGATGCTCCAGAATCTGGGGGACGACCCCTTCGGGTTGCTCCAGAAGGGCCAGCAGAATGTGCTCTGTGTCCACCTGATTGTGGCCATAGCGCTGTAATATCTCGTAAGCGCGCATGGCGGCATCCTGCGCGCGCTCCGTGAAACGGTCAAATCTCATCATAAATCACCTCGCTTCTTAAGCCTACAGATTCAGAACTTGAAGGATACATGAAAAATTCCGTCCTCCAGAGTCGTTTCCACGGTGTAGCCGGTTTTATGGGCCATGTAGAGGGGAGCTTTGTTCTCGGCCAGGACCTGGGCTTTAAAGCCGGCAATCTTCCGGCTCTTGGCGATCTGGATCAGGTATTGGAGCAACCAGGTTCCGATGCCTTTCCTCTGCCAGCCATCCTGAACAAGCAGAGCCACTTCGGCCATGTTGGACTCGGGTTCCACCACGTACCTGCCCACAGCGATGATCTTCTCCCGTCCATCCTCTTCCACTACCCCCACAATGGCCATTTCCTTCTGGTAGTCAATGGTCGTGAAGCGCTGGACTTTCTTGTGAGGCATGAACGGAGTACGGGAGAAGAAACGATAGTAGATGCTCTCTTCGGAAAGGGAGTAGAAGAGCTCCTGCATCATCTCTTCATCGGTCGGCTTGATGGGCCGGAAGAAGAGGTTCACATCACCAATGGTGGCATAGGTTTCCAGTTCAGCAGGATAGATTCCCAAAGGCGGCAGTTGATCTACGAAGACATAGTGTCTCAGCTTGGCCTGCTCCAGCAGTTCTTCGCGGAACAGGGGGTTAGCGATGTGGATCAAAGCCAGAGCCCGTTCGCGGATGTTTTTCCCGTGCAAGTCGGCGATGCCATACTCTGTCACCACGTAATGCACATCCCCTCGGGTAGTCACCACCCCGGCCCCTTCGGACAGACGGGAGACGATGCGCGAGACCGTCCCGTCTTTAGCCGTAGAGGGAAGGGCAATGATGGGCTTACCTCCCTTGGATCGGGCTGCGCCACGGATGAAATCCACCTGGCCCCCTATCCCACTGTAAAAGAGATAACCGAGCGAATCGGCACAGACCTGGCCGGTCAGGTCCACCTCAAAAGCCGAGTTGATGGCTACCATTCTGTCATGGCGGCTGATGACAAAGGGGTCGTTGACATAGTCGGAGGGGTGGAACTCGAAGAAGGGGTTTCTGTCTACAAAGTCATAGAGACGCCGGGTGCCGATGCAGAAGCTGATGACGGCCTTGCCCCGATGAAGGGTCTTCCTGGCGTTGGTGACCACCCCGGCTTCTATCAAGTCGAGGATGGCATCGGTCAGCATCTCGGTGTGAATCCCCAGGTCTTTTTTGTCCTTCAGGCAGGGCAGAACGGCGGCCGGTACAGCCCCTATTCCCAGTTGCAACGTCGAGCCATCTTCGATCAGGCTGGCCACGTTTTCTCCTATCTTTAGAGTGACCTCGTCGGGTTCCGGGTAACGGAATTCAGGGAGGGGGACATCGTTCTCCACGAGAGCGTCTATCTGATCCACGTGGATGAAACTATCGCCCCACGTCCAGGGCATCTGGGGGTTCACGCCAGCGATGACATAGTCGGCACTTTCAGCCGCAGCCTTGACGACGTCCACCGACACCCCCAGGCTACAGAAGCCGTGGGCATCCGGCGGGGTGACCTGGATGAGAGCGACATCAATGTGAACGCGCCCGCTCTTGAAGAGGCCCGGGATCTCGGACAGGAAGATAGGGGTATAATCTGCCCGTCCCTCGGCCACAGCCTCCCTCACATTGTCTCCGACAAAGAAAGCATTGTGTCGAAACCGGTTCCTGAAATGGGGTTCAGCGTAGGGGGCAGGGATCAGGGTGAGGAGATGGATGATCTTCAGATCGGCATAATCATCTGCCCATCTGGCCAGCTCTTCGACCAACATCCGTGGCCCGGAGGCTCCAGAGCCAACAAAGACCGTCTGGCCTCGCTTGACAGCTTTCAGAGCGTCACGGGCGGTCATCACCTTGTCGGCGTAACGTTCCTGCCAGGGTGTTGACCCCATCTTGCAACATCCTCCAGGACAAAGATAATGCGTCCGGCGTTCCACTCTGATTATACCTCACTTTTCTCGCCATGACAAACCCACTCAGGTCAAAACACCGGATGCCGGATATCCCCGACATCCGGTGCCATGTCATTGCAAGCCCCGGCGGGGCGAAGCAATCTCGCAACCTGGGGATTGCTTCGTCGGCCTGCGGCCTCCTCACAATGACATAATTGGCTCTGCTTGCCTTAGGCTGCTTTTTCCAACACCTCCTCCCGCTCGAAGGCCAGTTGGCCACTGCGCAGGTCCACCCGCACTCGGTCTCCTTCGCCGACCTCGCCCTGCAGGATTTTCATGGCCAGAGGGTCCTGCAACTCGCGCTGGATGGTGCGCTTGAGGGGGCGGGCCCCGTACACAGGGTCGAACCCCTTCTCGGCCAGGTATCGCTTGGCGGCCTCGGTCAGCGAGAGCTCAACCTTGCGGTCGGCCAGGAGCTTTTGCAGTCGCTCCAATTGGATGTCCACAATCTGCATCAGATGCTCCATGGTCAGGGAGTGGAAGATGATGATTTCGTCAATGCGGTTCAGGAACTCGGGCCGGAAATGTTGTTCCATGGCCTCCTGCACCCGCCGACGCATCTCCTTCTCATCCCTGCCACCCAGTTCCTTGATCCACTGGCTGCCCACGTTGGAGGTCATGATGACCACCGTGTTCTTAAAGTCCACGGTACGGCCATGGCCATCGGTCAAGCGTCCCTCGTCCAAAAGTTGGAGCAGGACGTTAAAGACCTCGAAGTGGGCCTTCTCGATTTCGTCGAAGAGGATCACGGCGTAGGGTCGCCGCCGCACGGCTTCGGTCAGTTGCCCTCCTTCCTCATAGCCCACGTAACCCGGGGGCGCACCGATGAGGCGGGCCACAGTGTGGCGCTCCTGGTATTCGCTCATGTCAATGCGCACCATGGCCTCCTCGTCGTCGAAGAGGAATTCGGCCAGGGCACGGGCCAATTCGGTCTTGCCTACCCCCGTCGGTCCCAGGAAGATGAAGCTGCCGATAGGCCGGTTGGGGTCTTGCAGGCCCGCCCGCGCCCGGCGCACGGCGTTGGCCACCACAGAGATGGCCTCATCCTGGCCGACGACGCGCCGGTGTAGCCGCTCCTCCATTTTCAGCAGCTTTTCGATCTCACCTTCCATCAGGCGAGAGACGGGGATCCCCGTCCACTTGGCCACGACCTCGGCTACGTCCTCTTCGCTCACTTCTTCCTTGAGCATACGATGGTCTTTTTGCAGTTCCTGGAGTTGGGCCTCTTGTCGCTTCAGGCGCTCCTCCAGTTCCCGCAGGGTGCCATAGCGCAGCCGGGCCGCAGTTTCCAGATCGGCCCTTCGCTCAGCCTGCTCGATCTCCAGTTTGGTCTGCTCGATCTGCTCTTTGGTCTTTCGCAGAGCCTGGATGGCCTCTTTCTCTTGCTGCCAGTGGGCCTTGAGGGCTGCGCTTTGCTCCTTGAGGTCGGCCAGTTCCCTCCCCAAACGGTCCAGACGTTCCTGGGAGGCCCTGTCCTTTTCCTTTTTGAGAGCCTGGCGCTCGATCTCCAACTGCATGATTTTGCGCTCTACTTCGTCCAACTCTGAGGGCAGGCTGTCAATCTCCATCCGCAACTTGGATGCCGCTTCGTCAATGAGGTCAATAGCCTTGTCGGGCAGGAAGCGGTCGGAGATATAACGATGGGAAAGGACGGCTGCGGCTACCAGGGCGCTGTCCTGAATGCGCACTCCGTGATGGACCTCGTAACGTTCCTTAAGGCCCCGCAGGATGCTGATGGTCTCCTCCACGTTAGGCTCGTCCACATAAATGGGTTGGAAGCGCCGTTCCAGAGCCGCATCCTTCTCCACGTGCTCCCGGTATTCGTCCAGGGTGGTGGCGCCGATGCAGTGGAGTTCGCCACGGGCCAGCATGGGCTTGAGCATGTTGCTGGCGTCCATGGCCCCCTGGGCCGCGCCGGCCCCCACCACAGTATGCAGCTCGTCAATAAACAGGATGATCTCGCCCTGGGCGTCGGTGACTTCTTTGAGGACGGCCTTCAACCGCTCCTCAAATTCGCCCCGGAACTTGGTTCCGGCGATCAGC
>JBBIJG010000303.1:0-4227 GCA_037446095.1 Caldilineae bacterium | reverse complement strand
GCAAGATGCCCCCTCGCCCTACTCGCCATCCCAATGAGTTTCATAAACCACCATATTGGCCGCTCCTTGCCTCAAGGTCCAGACATAGCCGGTGCGGTAGACAGGGTAGAGATGGGGGTCCCGGGACAGGCGGGCATAGGCTGGCGACCAATCCGGGAAGAACACGACGTAATCGGCTCCTCTTTCCTTCATAAAGGCCAGCAACTGGACCTCATCGGCGATGAAGGGGACAACCTCCGGGGTGATCAGGCCAGCCAAGTCCAGCAGAGGGCGGTCCACCAGGTAGCCCACGGCCCCGATGTCGTGCACGGCGATGAGGGCATCAGGAGGGGTGTGGGCCTCCAGCCAATGGGCCACGGCGACCATTTCCCCCTCGATGAAACCGACGTCGGTAGCATAAGTCCGCGCGCCGATGACCCAGAAAAGGAGGAGCAGGACAGGGACCGCGATAGACACAGCCCGGCTCAAGGCGCGGACGATAGGGCGAGGGGAATTCAAGCGCAACAGGCCCAGAGTGCCCCCACTTCCGAAGATGACCAGGACGGGGATGGTGGAGATGAGGTAGCGGCCATGCTGATAGTCCACCGGCAGACGGAGGGCATAGACCAGGGCGGTGATCAGCCACCAGAGGAGAGGAAGAGAAGCGGTACGTGATGCGTGGTGCGTGATGCGTAAGAGGGTGCGGGAGGCAGCGTAGAGGAAGCCAGGGAGGAGGAGGACCTGCGCTCCAACGATGGTGGGCAGAAGGACACGGGCCAAGCGGGTCCAGAGGGGCAGGGACAACAGGATACGGTACTCGGCCTGCTTGGCGTAGAAGGTGTTGGGGAACGGCTGCCCTGAAACGCGCAGATTGAAAGCCAGCCAAGGCGATATGACCACGACGAACACCAGCCCATACCCGGCTACGGCCAAGACGCCCCGCCAGCGGACCTCGCGCCAGGCGCATCCCAGCAAAGCCAGTCCCACCAGCCCGGCCAGGAGCAACCCCTCGGGCCGCGTCAGGGTCAACAGCCCGGCCAAGATCCCGGCAATAGGGAATAACCAGGGGCGAAGGGTAAAGGCCGAACGGTAAATCTCAAACTGCAGGTGCATGATCAGGAGGGCCAGCCAGGTGAACAGGAGGGTTTCCATGCCGGAGAAGGCCGCCCAGACCAAGTGCCACTCCAGCGCACAGAGGAGGCCGGCCAGGGGCGCGGCCCACGGCCGATCGGGGAACAGGCGCTGAGCCAGGCAGCAGGCTGTCCAGGCCGTAAGGACCAGACCGACCACACCGAGGAAGTACGTCCAAAGCCGGTAGTCCAGCCGCAGCAGGTAGCCGATACTGAGAAGAGCCGTCCACAGTGGAGAGGTAGAACCGGCTGAAGGTTGCCCCGGCACGTAGGACAGTTGGCCTGTGTGGGCCAGGTTGCGGGCGTAGGTCTGGTGGATCCAGGCGTCGTCGAGGGGGAAGCCCAGAACGCCATGGCTATAAGACCAACCCAGGTACAACAAAGCCGAGAGGAGGGCTGGGCCTAAAGCCAGAACGGGAAATAGTCGAAAGGCTTTCACTTTTCCTCCCCACAGGGTAGCTTGCTCACCAATTCCTCGACCACAGCCCAGGCTTCAAAAGTCTCGGCTCCGGAACGCTAACTCCATGACATTGAGCTGCCACTACAAGCCTGCCGCTGGGGCTAACTCTGCCCTCGGCTCCAGATGGGAGTAAAGATACTTCAGAGCGTTGAGGACATCCCAGGGATCAAACTTCTTGCCCGTAGCATAGGCATAGACCAGGTTGATGATGCCCCCCTGGACCTCCAGGCGCGCCGAAGACCATTGGGTCTGGACCTCCTCCTGGGAGAAAGCGCGGATGCGGTAGAGGTCTGGGTTGACCACGATTCTGGCTTTCAATCGCTGCTCACGAGCGGCGACGTATCCCTTCTTTACCTTGATTTGCTCTATCAGGGTCAGGCGCAGCAGGTTGCCGTCCACCAGCTTGGTCTTGGTCTGCAACCAGGGATCCCGATAGTAGGTCTTGGTTTTGCCGGAACTGGTGCGCCCCGTACGGAATACCTTGGACTGCTGCTGGGGCCCGGTCAGGTCCAGCCAGCCGATAAGGCGGCCTTTCTTCCCGATGTCGTCCTTGAGGGTCTCGATGATGGTGCGGGCGGCGGAGTATTGGTCCGATTCCACCCTGGCCCGTCCGGTCATCAGCAGGCGCAGCCCCACGATGAAAGCCGCCACCCACAGGACGCCGCCGACCAGGGAGAAGGTCAGGCAGTTGTATCCCATGACCACGTCAAGGAAGAAGAAGGGTAGCCCCAGGCCCAGCAAGCCGAGGGCCGCCAGGCACCCTCTGTTCCAACTGCCCCGGGCCCCTTTGGCTTGCTGTTCCACGTTGCTCATGACATCCAGGACAACTTGCGGACTCTCGTTCAGGGTCAGGTATAGTTTGCTCATCGTTTTCTCCGTTTTTGTTTACGTCTCTTCTTGCTGTAGCTTCTGGGTCGCTGGAGCGATTCAGGCCCCAGGTCATCCCTCACACTATCGAGGGTGATAATGCGATTGTCTATTTTGTTGGCATCGTAAGCCCGGCGAATGGCCGGCCAGGCCTAGCGAGCTTTCAGCAGGCTGGACAAGGCGTGCACCACGTAGCCGTTGGCCTCTCCGTCGCCAGGCGGAGATTCTTCCAGCAATTTAATGAACCCGTCAATCACTTCACGGCGGTAAGATTTATGTTTTTGCCCCATGCGACTCAGGCCAATAATGACATTGCCGCGCCATGAGGGTGGGGCAGCGCGTTGCTCCAGATAGTCCCACAGGGGTGGGGCCGCCTTGAGCTCCATGGCTGTCCAGACTGAAGGCAACAAATCCGACAGCCAGTCGTTTTCGTCTTCCATCAGCGACAACAGCGGTTCAGCAGTTTGATAGGCGCGCAGTTCGCCCAGCAGTCGCAGGGCGTGAAAAGGGGCCCAGGTGGAGGCATCGGCCGGCCAGCCGCCGCGTAACCCCTCTCAATGAATATTACAACATAGGGACGGTAGGGAACCTGGTTGCGAGGCGTAATCCAGACCCGCGCCAGGCGCGCCGTGCCCTGCCAGGTCTCGTCGGTTTGGCGCAGACTGCGCACCTTTTTCAGTGGGTCTTTGGCCATAGTTACTCCTTATCTCTCTGTCAACCTCTCGAATCGGTGAAACACGAGATTCACGAAAGGACGCGAAAATGCGAAACTCCCTTTTCGTGTCTTTCGTCTCCTTTCGCGTCATTCGTGTTTCAAACGCTCCTCTGCCATGCTGATCTCCTCATCCGTCAGATCATTGAACCACTGAGACACTGAACTCGCTGAAGCCGCTGATAGCCATTCCCTCAGCGTCTTCATTCCACTCAGCGGTTCAGCACTGACCCTCCCCCAGGTCCGAACCTGCGGGAGGGTTATCCCGTTACTTTGCCCCCAACGCTTTCAACTGCTCCTCCGCCTGCTGCCGCCAATAGGGGTCGTTGCTCAACTCCAGGAACTTGTTAAAGTCGGTAATGGCTTTCTCCTTCTCTCCCTTCTCCATGTAGGCTAGCCCGCGGCCATAGTAAGCGTTAGCGAAGTCGGGCTTGAGCTTGATGGCCTGGCCGTAATCGGCGATGGTGCAGTCGTAGTCGCCTTGTCGTAGTAGGCAAGCCTGCGGCCTATGTAGGCCTCGGCGTAGTCGGGCCTGAGCCGGATGGCCTGGTCGAAGTCGGCAATGGCGCGGTCGTAGTCGCCTTTGGCATCGTAGGCGAGCCCGCGGTAAAGGTAGACTATGCTCTGGTCCAGCGCTGGCACAGGCTCTACGGTCTGGCTCAAAGCGTCGCTAAAGCAGGTGATGGCTCCACCCCAGTCTTCCGCTGCGTAGCGGGCTATCCCTACCGTGAAGAGACTCAGGTAGGCCATCTCTGCCGAGAGCTTGGTTTGCAGGGTGAAACTCTCCAGTTCGGCCACAGCCACCGCCTGCACCAGACCCTTGGCCTCTGGCCCCAGTTCGGGCATGCATTCCAGCGGGCGCAGTACCTCAAAGTGCACGCTCAGCGGCACGGCCTCCGCCGTCGCCCCGTACCAGCCCCAGATAACGATGGCCGCCTTGCGCTTCTCCCCCTCGGCGCGGGCAGCGGCGCTCCCTTCCGCTTCGGTGATAGCCCGTCCCAGGGCTTTAACCTGCACATCGCCATAAGGCTCCAGCGCAGCCCGCAGACGGGCCAGCACCGTCTCGGTCACGCGGTACT
>JBBIJG010000302.1:0-4240 GCA_037446095.1 Caldilineae bacterium | reverse complement strand
ACGCCCGGTCCGGAAAGCGCATCGAATAGAGCCGCTGGCTAATGGAAGCCGGTTCACAGAGGGGCGGGTTCAGCATGGTCGAAATGATCTGGGAGTTCGTCGTCAAGGAGGAGGCCCGAGGCCAGTTCGAGCTGGCGTACGGCCCAGGCGGCGCGTGGAGCAAGTTGTTCGCCCGGTCTCCGGGCTTCCGAGGCACCACCCTGCTGCGCGACACGAAGAATCCGCGGCGGTATCTGACGATTGACTTATGGGATACAGAGGCCCAGTGGGAGCAGGCGCTGGCCGAACACAAGACCGAGTACTCTGACCTGGACGCCGCCTTTGCTGACTGGACCGAGTCCAGGACTGAGGTGGGTGTCTTCAGGGTGCTCGCCGAGGCGACGGTGCGCCCTCGTGGCAGGGCGGGGCGAAGCGGAGCGGGAGAGGCCGGTCGCAGGAGCCGCCGAACAACTCGCTGAAGCAAGTTCCCTCCCCGTGTCGGGGAGGGGCCAGGGGAGAGGTCAAATTCTGACCCCCATCCCCGGCCCTTCCCCCTATGAGGGAGAAGGGAGTTCCCCTCCCCGTATCGGGGAGGGGCTAGGGGAGAGGTCTCACGATGGGCGAAGGTGTCTCTCTCCCGCCTCGGTCGGGAGACCTTCGGCGATCAAGCTCCGCCGACACCCGCGTGTACCGACTGAGGTCAAAGGAGTAATTCAAAAGGAGGAAATCGAATGGCTAAAGTGGACACCTCTAGACTGAAACGCCTGCGCGAAAAGATGAAAGAGGCCGGCCTCGACGCGCTGGTCTGCCGGCTGCCAGAGAACGTCGTCTACATAACAGATTACTGGCCCCACCACGGCTTTTCGGTCGCCGTCCTGCCCAAGGACGGCAAGCCGCTCCTCTTCCTGCCCGAGGTCGAGGCAGAGTACGCTGACCCCGACTGGGCGGAAGTGACTCCCTTTGGCTGGGGCCTGCTCAAAGACGGCGACCTGTACGAGAACTATCGGCGGCTGCTGGGTCAGGCCCATGCTAAGCTGGGCTTGAAGGGAGCCCGCGTCGGTGTGGAAAAGAGCTTTGAAGTGGTGGGCCCCACCTATCGGGCGGCTGAGCCGGTGGTTCCGGCCGCGCCTTGGTCGAAGCTGCTCGACGACGTTTTCGCCGACGCCCATCTGGTAGACGCCACCGATCTGCTGCAAACCACGCGGGCCATCAAGAGCGACTACGAGCTGGCAAAGCTGCGCCTTGCCAACGAAATCGCCGAGATGGGCATGAACGAATTCCTGGCCAAACTGGCACCTGGCATGACCGAAACTCAGATCGGTGCGCTGGTGGAACACAAAATCCGGGCCGACGGTCCCGGCTACAAGGGGGCGCGCCTGGTGCGAGCCTTGTGCGAAGTGGGCGCTGGCCCCATCGGCAGCACCAAAGGGACCTTGCTCGTCCCATCCACTCAGCGTGTGGTCAACGAGGGGGACATCGTCATGGTGGAGTTGGCCACCGTCGTGGATGGCTACTGGTCGGACCTGACCTACGTCTCGGTCGCCGGCCAGCCGAACGACCGCCAGCGCGAGGTGTACAACAAAGTGCTGGAGGCACAGCAGGCGGCCGCACAGCAGATGCGACCGGGTATACCCTTCTCTGGCCCCGATAGTGCCGCCCGCCAGGTGCTCGACAAGGCCGGGCTGGGAGAATACTTTGTGCACATCACCGGCCATGGCGTCGGTTTGCGCTACCACGAGTTCATCCCCTTCCTCATGCCGGGCGCGACAGGCACCCTGGAAGCGGGGATGGTCAGCAGCGTGGAGCCGGGCGTCTACATCCCGGACTTTGGGGGCATCCGTATTGAGGACAACGTGGCTGTGGGCGCGGATGGACCGATCTTTCTGTCCACACCCCGTAAACCCTGGTAGATGAGTCATTGGAGTGGAGCCTTTAGGCGGAAAAGACCGGCTAAAGCAACCATTAATTGGGATGATTTTGAGGAGGCTGAACGATGAGACTCGAAAACAAAGTGGCTATCGTCACCGGTGCCGGCAAGGGCATCGGCTGGGGGATTGCCAAGGTCTTCTCCCAAGAAGGAGCCAAAGTGGTCGTAGTAGATTGGGATGAGGAGGCGGGCAAGAAGACGGCTGAGGAGATTCGTCAGTCGGGTGGCGACGCCATCTTTGTCCATTGCGACGTATCCAACGAAGAGCAGGTCAAGGCCATGGTGCAGGCCACCCTGGACAAGTACGGTCGGATTGACGTGCTGGTCAATAATGCGGGCATTGGGGTCTACAAGCCGGTGCTGGAAGCCACCAGCGAAGATTGGGACCGTTGCCTGGCCGTTAATCTCAAGAGCGTCTTCCTTTGCTCCAAGTACGTCATCCCGCACATGCAAGCTGCAGGTAAAGGGGCCATCGTCAACATCTCCTCGGTGCACTCGCACGCTACGGTCAACGGTGTCGCGCCCTACGCCGCTTCAAAAGGCGGCATCACCGCCTTGACGCGCAACATGGCCATTGACTACGGCCCTGCCATTCGGGTGAATGCTATCGCCCCCGGCTGGGTGCTGACGCCTCTCATCCAGAGCATCTTCGACAGCTACCCTGACCCGGCCGCGCAGCGTCGTCTGGTCGAACAACGGCAGGTGATGAAGCGCATCGGCCGGCCGGAGGATATTGGCTATGCGGCTGCCTTCCTGGCCAGCGACGAAGCCTCGTTCATCACCGGCACCCAACTTTTTGTGGACGGCGGCCTGACAGCTCAACTCGAAAGCTGGTAGGCAGACTTTCACTAG
Source organism: Caldilineae bacterium (assembly GCA_037446095.1). Classification (GTDB taxonomy): domain Bacteria; phylum Chloroflexota; class Anaerolineae; order E26-bin7; family E26-bin7; genus E26-bin7. The sequence goes on along the minus strand of JBBIJG010000302.1, from coordinate 1,482 downwards.
ACTGTGAAAAGGAGGTGATGCTCAATCGGTAAGAGAAGATCTCACTGGCCTGACCGGTCAGGTCAGCAAACCCACTAACATGATCCAATCAAATCAAGGAGGATTCTCAATGAAACGCCTACTTTCCCTGTTGATGGTACTTTCCCTGTGCTTAGTGGTAGTGGCTGTCCAATGTAGCCCAACCCCCACACCGGCACCGAAAGAGGAGGCTCCGGCAACTGAAGCAGCCGCGCCCGTAACCGTTTACAAGGCCCCAGAACCAGCCTTTAACCCTGTGCCTTTGGAGCCTGGCGCTCAGGCCTCGTGTCAGAAGTTGGCCTACAAGAAAGGGGACCCGGTCCGTATCGCTTACATGCCACCGGCTACCGAGTATAACTACTACATGGCCATCGGTGAGGGCATCAAGGCAAAGGCGGCTGAAGTCAAAGCCGAGACCTTCATGCTGGCTCCGCAGAGCGGCGCCGATATTGAAGGTCAGATGGGGATGATCCAGGACGTGCTCACGCAAAAGGTGGATGCCATCATCCTGTCCACCCACGACGAGAACGCCGCTGCGCCCCTGGTGAAAAAGGCGGTTGACAAAGGCATTGCCGTGATCATTGTCAACTCAGACATCCCGAATTTCCCGACGCCGGTACACGGTGTGGTCGGCTACAGCCAGCGCAGGGGTACCTTCAAGGAAGGCATGTATGTCATCGGAATGTTCCGCGGCAAGGCCAAAGTAGGGGTCCTGGAAGGACTGCCCGGCTACCATTCCACCGAACGCATCGGCGGCTACCTCGATGCCTTCAAACCTTTCCCTGAGATGGAAATCGTAGCCAGCCTGCCGACTAAGTGGAATGTGGAAACCGGCAACACGGCCATGATGGACATGCTTCAGGCTCACCCCGAGATACAGGTCGTGGTCACCGCTAACGACTATATCTCTATCGGCGCGGCCAAAGCGGCGGCAGCCCTGGGCCGCACCGACGTGGCCAACTTCGGTAACGACGGTGACACCACCGGTCTGGAGGACATTGCTGCTGGACGCTGGACGGCAACGGTGAACACGACTCCCTACGTCATGGGCAAAGTCGCGCTACAAGTCACGATAGACTGCCTGAACGGAGTTTACCCCGGCGGCTGGACGGAGACACCGACGGTCATCGTTGATCAGACCAACGTTCTGAACTACCTCTGCCATCCTGAGAACCTGTACCCCAAGCCGTCGAAAGACTACCCGTGCCCATAGAAGTGAGATTGTAACTGCTAACTTCACCCCTGCCCTCTCCCGAAGCGTGCTTTCCGCTTGAGAGGACTGCTCTGAGCAAGCCGAAGGGGGGTCAGGGGGGGGTGAGGCTGGTAGTTACGTGAGATTGAGGTAGCATCAATCAAAAGCCCCGGCCACAACCCTCTTGCCTGTGGCCGGGGCCAACCTTGGGCTGGATAAAAGGACAATGTTATGAACTATCAGCAACCCCCGCTCTGGGAACTCCGTGGCAT
>JBBIJG010000301.1:0-4243 GCA_037446095.1 Caldilineae bacterium | reverse complement strand
CATGTGGCTGACAGCTATTGAAGAGCTCTACAGGGCCATAGAAATCGCTCCCACTTATCTCCCCCTCCATCTACACCTGGCGGAAGTGTTCGTGCGGCAGGAGAGGTTCGAAGAAGCCATTGCCAAATACCTGGCTGTGGCAGAAGTATATCACATGCGTGGCGAGGACCAGCAGGCTATTGGCGTCTACAAGCGGGTGCTCAAGATGTCACCCATGGATGTGGACATCCGGGCCAGGATGGTTAACCTATTGGTCAAGCGAGGGGAGATAGATCAGGCTCTGGAACAATACATGACTCTGGCTGACAGTTACTACCAACTGGCTCAGATTGAAAAGGCTTTGGAAACCTACGACGAGGCCCTCCGTCTCGCCTCACGTGCTTCCCACCAGCAAAAGTGGCAGGTGCAAATCCTGCACAAAATCGGTGATATCAACGTGCAGCGTGTGGATTGGCGTAAAGCGACGGCTGCTTATGAGAAGCTCAAGGCGCTGTCCCCTGAGGATGCCCAGGTACGACTGTCTCTGTTTGACCTGTACCAGAAGCAAGGACAGAGCAACAAAGCCCTGGCTGAACTCAAGGAGTTGGTTCAATATTACCAGGCTCAAAATCAGCCGCAAAAGGCTCTCCGCATCCTCAGGGAGGCTGTCCAGTTGAAGCCCCGAGAGATGGCTCTCAGAGCCCTCCTGGCCGGAGTCTATGTCCAGCAGGGCATGAAACGCGAGGCCGTGGCCGAACTGGACGCTCTGGGTGAGATGCAACTGGAAGCAGGTTTAAGAGACGAGGCCGTGCAGACGATCAAGCAAATTATTGCTCTGAAGCCGGCGAACGTCGAAGCCTACCGCCAGCTCTTAGAACACATCCGCTAAGCGGGGCTTTTAGGGCGGCGGGTTGCTTCCCAAGGACGAGATGCCTTTCAATTGTTGTGGTCAGTAAGAGATGAGTCTATCGGATGTCTTGTGGACATTTTCACGCTTTAATGAGCTGAGCCTTATTGATATACTCCTGGTTGCCCTGTTTTTTTACTGGCTATTGGTCCTTATCCAGGGCACTCAGGCTGTCCAACTTTTGCGCGGCATCATCATCATTGTCCTGCTGAGCGTCCTGATGACCAGCATCTTCCGGCTAACGGCTTTCAGTTGGCTGATCCGCAACTCCATCCCGGCTTTACTGATTGCCATACCGGTCATCTTTCAGCCAGAACTTCGCCGGGCTCTGGAGCGAGTGGGGCGGACAGGGTTCCTTATCAACCGCTCGCCTCAACAGACCGTGGTCGAGCAGACCATCAACCAGATTTGCGCCGCCTGTCAGCGCTTAGCGGAGCGCCGTCATGGAGCCCTGATCGTGCTGGAAGGGGAGACCGGCCTGCAAAAACACGTTGACACGGGGGTGAAGTTGGATGCCCTGGTGACCAGCGAATTACTGCTGACCATCTTCTTTCCGAACACCGCCCTGCACGATGGGGCGGTGATCATCCGAGAAGACAGGGTCCTGGCTGCAGCCTGCATCTTGCCCCTCAGCGAAGATTCTCTGGCCGACCGCCACCTGGGCCTTCGCCACCGCGCCGCTATAGGCGTCACAGAGCAAAGCGATGCAATCGCCATCACCGTTTCAGAAGAGACGGGGACCATCTCTATTGCCCGCAATGGACGCATGATCCGCCACCTCGATGAGAAGCGTTTGTACAAAGTTTTGAAAGCTTTCTATCCCTCCTGGACAAGCCGTACTTTCTACAAGGCCTTTATCTCCGGATTCAAAAGCCGACCGTGATCGGCGAAGGGAAGACTCACATGCTGCATCGCCTTCTCAACAATGTCGGTTCTATCATCCTGGCCCTGGTTTTGGCCCTTATCGTTTGGATTGTGGCTGTTAATGAAGAGAATCCCATTGTAGAGGGGGTCTTTCCTGAAGCCATCCCCATTGAGATGCTCAACCAGCCCGAAGGCCTGGTCATCCTGGGCGACGTGGTCAACAAAGTGCAACTCACCCTCAGAGCCTCGCAGACCAGTTGGGATGAACTCAACGCAAACAAATTAAGGGCTCAGGTGAACCTGGCGGGGCTTAATGTGGGCGTACACGATGTCGAAGTTCAGGTCGCCTGCTCCGATAAGTCCATTAAGATCGTCAGCAAGAAGCCGGAAAAAATCACCGTCCGCCTTGAAAAATTGGCCGAAAAGGAGGTGGACGTCAAAGTCAACATCCTGGACAGCCCTCCTCTGGGCTATGTAGCCCGCCCGGCCAGCGTCACCCCGGCCAAAGTGAAGGTCAAGGGAGCCGGCCCTATGGTTGACCAGGTTGCAACGGCGGCAGTGGACTTCTTTCTACGGGGAGCTAAGGATACGGTAGAACGCCGCGCCGACCTCTCCTTGCGCGACGCCCAAGACAGCGTAGTCGGCTGGGTCACTCCAGAGCCAGCCCAGGTCACAGTGCGGGTGCCCATCGAGCAGAGGTTAGGTTACCGAGAAGTGGCCGTCAGGGTCGTTTGGAAGGGTCGGGTGGCGCCGGGTTATCGCATCACCAACGTCTCTGTGGACCCTTCCATTGTGACGGTCACCGGCCGCCCGGCGGCTATCGGCGAGATACCTGGTTATCTGGAGACCGCGCAGGTGGATGTCAGCAACGCCAGCGCCGATGTGGTGGCCCGGGTGCCACTGATGCTACCCGAAGGGGTTTCCTTGCCTCTGGCCGGCAGCCAGGGGGTGACGGTCACTGTCAACGTGATGGCCATTGAGAGCAGCCTCACCTTGCAAAGCGACCTGACCCTTCAAGGATTATCCGCCGGATTTAAGGCCACGCCTTCCCCCCAAGTCGTAGATGTTATCCTCTCCGGCCCTCTGCCTAAACTGGAGACGTTGAAACCAGAAGATGTACAGGTGACTTTGAACCTCTTCGATCTCAAGCCGGGCATCCATAAAGTGGTGCCTAAAGTCATCCCGCCTGAGGGGATCAAGGTAGAGAGCATCTTACCGGATACCATTGAGGTGGAAATAAGCGTCATCCCTACCCCTGCTCCTACTTTACCTTAGCCGCCTTTCCCGAGAGAAGCTTATGACCAAACCCATCGTCGCCATTGTCGGTCGGCCCAATGTGGGCAAATCCACGCTCTTCAACAGGTTGGTGGGCCAGCCCCTGGCCATTGTTGAGGACATCCCCGGCACCACTCGCGATCGCCTCTACGCCGACACGGAATGGAACGGGGTACCCTTCACCCTGGTGGACACAGGAGGGCTGGAGATAGGGGTGGCGGTCCCCGGCCATCCCCACACAGCAGGTAAACCCCCTCCCCTCTCGGTGGCCTCGCCTCAATACGTCGAGCAGATCCGGGCTCAAGCCGAAGTGGCCATTGCCGAGGCCGACGCCATCATCTTTATGGTGGATGCCATAGACGGTCTGCTGGCTGGTGACAGGGACGTGGCCGAAGTGCTGCGCCGGGCTCAAAAGCCGCTGTTCCTGGCTGTCAACAAAGCCGACAACCAGGCCAGACGGGAAGCCGCCGTTGAGTTCTACGCTCTGGGCCTGGGCGATCCGTACCCCATCTCAGCTCTACACGGCACGGGTACAGGAGACCTGTTGGATGCGGTGGTGGCTTCCTTTCCCGCTCAGGAGGCAGAGGAGGCAGTGGAGGCGATCAAGATCGCTATTGTCGGGCGGCCCAACGTAGGCAAATCCTCCCTGCTCAACCGCTTACTGGGCCAGGAGCGGGCCATCGTCAGCGAAATCCCCGGCACCACGCGGGATGCCATTGATACCCACCTGGAATGGGAAGGGGTGCCCATCGTCCTCATTGACACCGCCGGCATCCGTCGTCGTGGCCGCATCGAACGAGGCCTTGAGCAATACAGCGTGCTGCGCGCCCTGCGGGCTATCCAGCGGGCCGATGTGGTGCTCCTTCTCATTGCGGCCACGGAGATGGTCACCGCCCAAGATGCTCACATCGCCGGTTACATTTTGGAGGAGGCCAAGAGCGTGGTGGTGGTGGTCAACAAGTGGGACCTGGTGAAGAAAGACACCGGCTCTATAGCTGAGTACACCCAGCGCATTCGGACTGACCTCAAGTTCCTGGACTATGTGCCCATGCTCTTTATCTCCGCTTTAACCGGCCAGGGGGTGGACAAGGTCCTGCCCACGGCCTTGCAGGTGCAAAAGGAAAGACTGGTCCGCATCCCCACCTCGGAGTTGAACCGCATCATGTTTGAAGCTGTGACTCGCCACACCCCCCCCTCTAAAGCGGGCAAGCGTCTGAA
>JBBIJG010000300.1:0-4262 GCA_037446095.1 Caldilineae bacterium | reverse complement strand
AGGTGGCGCCGTAAAAGTTGGGGCAGGGAAGGCGGGGGACATGCCGACGCCGGGGGAAGGAAGCGCGGTCGGTGTCACCTCAGCAATGAGCTCCCCCTCTCGGACAAGGGCTGCATAGAAACCCAACAGCAGGATGGTCAAAAGAATGGCCAGCACCAGGATCAGGGTCTTCTTTTTCTGGACCTCGTCCTCGTCCCAGAACAGCCAGCGTGTGCGCATCTCTATCCTCGCCTGGCCAGCGCTTTAGCTTGCTCGATCCAACTGTCGGGGTCTATCTTGCGCCAGGCAGGCACATTGAGAATCTCCCTGATCCTTTCTGGCGTCGTCTGGGCCAGTTGGGCGTAGCTATTGATGCCCCCGTCGCGCAGTTTCCACTGGTAGATGCGGCCGATGCCTTTGATGGCCGTCAAATCGTCGGGGTGGCTCTGGACGTACTCGTCGAAGCGGGCCTGCAGGGCATCGAGTTGTGCTTCCTTCGCTTCTAACTTGGTTTGGAGTTCGTGGATTTCGGCGTCCCTTTTCTCCAGATAGCCGGCTATGAGCCGGGCGTAACCGCCACCTTCGTCCGGTTCAAACCGCCCTCCTTCTTCCCCAGCAATCTGGCCCTCCAAATTAAAGCCAGCCCACTTGGCCCGGGCACGCCAGCGAAGGAGGTCTAAAGCCCACTCGGCTAGCCAGCCGATGAGGAAGCCAACCAACAGAGCTACCAGAGCCACGATTATGATCTGCGCCATTTTGCACCTCCTGCCCAGGAAGAGTTGACATAGTTATTATAAACCCACTGCCGGATTTTGTCAAAGGGGTGGGCGAATGACAACATCAGGGGGAGCCCACGGGGTCGAGGAAGGTGGGCACGTCCGGTTAGGCCTCGAAAGATGCTATCGCTTCCAACTCTTCTTTTTGACAAATTTGCTCTCTGGCGGACAGATAAACCTTGCACTGGGCACATTCCTTGCTCTGGCCACAGGTTTCACCGGCTATATGCCAGCAGGGGTCGTCCTTGTTCAGGTAGGCGAGACACGATCCCCGACTGTCTGGCGGGCACTTGGTAATCTCCCAGCAGGGAATCATGGCCAGCAGGCGACGCAATCCTTCCCGATTCAGCCCCCTCTTGTGGATCAGATAACGGATGGTCTGGATCCATTTGAGGTCATGGTTGGAATAGAGACGGCGGTTGTTGCGTCGGGCTGGTTTCAGCAATCCCCCCTGTTCATACAAACGCAGGGTACGTGGATGCACTTTCAATAGCTCCGCCACCATACCAATGCTGTATAGAGGCCGGGTCTCATCCAACATAGGGGCTTCTGTCTCCCGCAACTCGCAAGTGAACTGCCCGTCCAAGATAGCTATTGGAAACTTTACGGTTATTATATCATACCAACCCATTGCCTGTCAAAATGTCTTTCCAATATTTGTGACATATGGCTCAGCTCCTACAGTTTGCCATTCACGTTGTGGGTAACACACCTCAAAAGCATTGACAATGGGGCTGAGATGTGATATGATAAAAGTCCAGCCGAAGCGGACCAGGAGGTAGGAATATGCAAAGAAACAAGAACTGGCATAGCCAGAGCGTGGAGGAGGTGATGAAAGCTCTGGGCACCCATCCTGACCTGGGCCTGAGCCTGGCGGAAGCTCAGGCTCGCCTGGCCCGGTACGGTCCCAACCAACTGCAAGAGGGGCCCCGCCCCACCTTCTGGCACATGCTCTTCGCCCAGTTCAACAATTTCCTGGTGCTCATCCTCATCTCGGCCAGCGTGGTCCTCTTCCTCTTGGGCGAATATTTGGATGCCGGAGCGATCATAGCCATCGTTATCCTCAATGCGGTCCTGGGTGTGGTCCAGGAATCCAGGGCGGAAGAGGCCCTGGCCGCCTTGAAGAAGCTGGCTGCCCCCGAGGCTCGCGTCTTCCGCGACGGCCATCTGATCACCGTACCGGCCCAGGAGTTAGTACCCGGTGATGTCGTGGCCCTGGAGGCCGGCAACTATGTGCCAGCCGACGTGCGGCTCATCGAGAGCGCCAACCTCAAAATTGAGGAGGCTTCCCTGACGGGTGAGTCGGTGCCGGTCCAGAAAAGGGCCGACGCCGTACTGAGCCAGGATATACCCCTGGGCGACCGCCGCAACATGGCTTACATGAGTACTCTGGTCACTTACGGACGGGGGCGTGGGGTAGTGGTGGCGACCGGGATGGACACGGAGATAGGCCTCATCGCCGAGATGATCCAGACCTACGAAGAGGAACCCACCCCCCTTCAGCTCAAGCTGGACCAGTTGGGCAGAGCGTTGGGCGTAGCCTGCCTGTCCATCTGTGCGGTCATCCTGGTCATGGGTCTGCTGCGTGATACCCGGATCGGAGTGGCCTTTGTCAGTGGCCTGTCCCCTTACTGGCAGGCTTACCAGCACAAGATCGTGGAACTGTTTATGACCGCTGTCAGTCTGGCCATCGCCGCCGTGCCCGAGGGGTTGCCGGCTGTGGTTACCATCTGCCTGGCCCTGGGGATGCAGCGCATGATCAGCCGTCACGCCCTCATCCGTAAACTGCCGGCTGTGGAAACCCTGGGCAGCACCACGGCCATCTGCTCCGACAAGACCGGCACATTAACCCAGAACGAGATGATGGTCGTGCAGATTTACGTTGATCAAACCTTGCTGAGCATCAGCGGAGAGGGTTACAAGCCTGTGGGAGAGGTGCAGGAAGACGGGCGACGCGCTGAGTTACGCCACTACCCCAGCGCCCGCCCCCTTTTGCAAGCCGCCCTCCTTTGCAATGATGCCCGGCTGGAACGCGAGGCGACAACGTCTAACCCTTCTGCCGAGAACTGGCGCATGGTGGGCGACCCGACCGAAGGGGCCCTGGTGGTGGCCGCGGCCAAAGCCGACCTCTGGAAGGGCAAAGTGGAGGAAGCCTACCCCCGCCTGGCGGAGGTGCCCTTTGACTCCGACCGGAAGCGCATGAGCACCATCCATCGGGTGCCCGAGGGCGAAAGCGAGGGGGCCCTGAAACCCTGGGTCGAGGGCCTGGGCCCCTATGTCGCCTACGTGAAAGGCGCCCCGGACATCGTCTTGGAGCTGTGTACCCGCATCCTGGAGGACGGCCGCGAGTTTCCCCTGGACGAGGGCACTCGCCAACGCATCTTGGAAATCAACGCTGCCCTGTCTTCCAATGCCCTGCGTGTCCTCGGCGTGGCCTACCGCCCCTTGGGTGAGATCCCTGAAAACCCGAGCCCCGAAACAGTGGAACGCGACCTGGTCTTCATAGGGCTTATGGGCATGATGGACCCGGCCCGTCCGGAGGTGAAAAAGGCCATCGCCGTGGCCCGCAAAGCGGGCATCAAAACAGCCATGGTCACCGGCGATTACAAGAATACCGCCGTGGCCATCGCCCGGGAGCTGGAGCTTCTCACCCCCGACAGCCGGGTGCTGACCGGCGCCGAACTGGACGAGATGGATGAAGCAGCCCTGGCCGAGATCGCAGATGAGGTGGATGTCTATGCCCGAGTCTCGCCTCAGCACAAGGTCAAAATCGTTGAGGCCCTCAAGAGGTGTGGCCACGTGGTGGCCATGACCGGCGATGGAGTCAATGATGCCCCAGCCCTGAAACGAGCTGACATTGGCGTGGCCATGGGCATCACCGGCACCGATGTCTCCAAGGAGACGGCCGACATGGTGCTGACTGATGACAACTATGCCTCTATCGTCGCCGCCGTGGAGGAGGGACGTATCATTTACTCTAACATCCGCAAATTCGTCTACTATCTCCTCTCCTGCAATGTGGGCGAGATCCTGACCGTTTTCCTGGCAATGCTGGCCGGATTGCCTTTGCCCCTGACAGCCATCCAACTGCTGGTTTTGAACCTGATCACCGATGGAGCCCCGGCTCTGGCCCTGGGGCTGGAAAAAGGCGAGCCGGACCTTATGGACCGCCCCCCACGCCCGGTGGAGGAGCCGGTCATCAATCGCCAGATGGTATGGGGCATCGTTGTCCAGACCATCGCTATCACCGCCGCCACCATGACAGCCTTTATCCTCGGCCTGCGCCGCTTTCCAAGTAATCTGGCCGCAGCCCAGACCATGGCCTTTGCCACCCTCTCTATTTCAGAGCTTTTCCGGGCCTACACCTCGCGTTCGGAACGCCATTCCATCTTTGCTATCGGTATCCTGTCCAACAAGTACATGCAGTGGGCCGTACTGACTTCTCTGACCATCCTGCTCAGCATCATTTATGTGCCGTTCCTGGACCCCATCTTTAACACGGCTTAC
>JBBIJG010000299.1:0-4262 GCA_037446095.1 Caldilineae bacterium | reverse complement strand
TTCTTAGGGGGCGGGGAGGCAGTAATGCCTCCCTGCTACCCGGCGCTCGGTCGCTTCGCTCCTTCGCTCGCGTGCGGCTCACGCCGTGCCGTTGGGCCGCGACTACAGTCGCTACCCAGACAAAATGGAGGATGAAATGGATATTCAAGTTCTGGTGGCCTACGCCACCAAGTACGGTGCGACGGCAGAGATTGCCGAGAAAATTGGTCAAGTGCTTCGTCAAGCGGGGCTGCGGGCCGACGTGCTACCTGCGAGTCGCGTCAGCGACCTGACCCCCTACCAGGCAGTTGTATTGGGTAGCGCAGTTTACATAGGCCAATGGCGCAAGGAAGCAGTGAAGTTCTTAAAGGCCAACGAGAAGACGCTGGCTGAGCGGCCGGTGTGGCTGTTTTCAAGTGGGCCCACGGGCGAGGGAGAGCCGGTGGGGTTGACGGAAGGCTGGCGCTTCCCCAAGGCGCTGCAACCCATCGCCGACCGCATCCGGCCTCGCGACATCGCCGTCTTTCATGGCGATGTGAACATAAAAAAGCTAAACTTCATCGAGAAATGGATGATCAAGAATGTCAAAGCGCCTCTCGGCGACTTTCGTGACTGGGAGGCCATCACTTCTTGGGCCACGGCTATCGCCGATGCTCTGAAGGAAGAGGAGGCGATACCTTGATTGACCTGCGTAGCGACACTGTGACTTTGCCTACCCCGGCCATGCGAGAGGCCATGTATCGGGCCGAAGTTGGCGACGATGTTTTTGGCGAGGACCCTACAGTCAACCGGCTGGAGGAGATGGCCGCCGAACGGATGGGAAAGGAGGCAGCTCTCTTCGTGGTCAGTGGCACCATGGCCAACCTGGTCTGCCTGCTCACCCACTGTGGGCGGGGTGACGAGTTTATCGTAGGCCATCTGGCCCACACCTTTCTCTACGAAGTAGGCGCTTCGGCGGGCCTGGGCGGCCTTCATCCCCATACGGTCCCCAACCAGCCCGATGGCACGCTCGACCTGGGAGAGGTGGAGGCCGCCATTCGTGGCGACAACATCCACTTTCCCCGCACCCGCCTGATCTGTCTGGAGAACACTCACAATCGTTGCGATGGCGCTGCCCTGTCGGCAGAGTATACCCGCTCCCTCTGCCAATTGGCCCACAGTCGCCACATCGCCGTTCACCTGGACGGGGCTCGCATCTTCAATGCGGCCATTGCCCTGGGGGTGGATGTCAAGGAACTGACCAGAGATGTAGACTCGGTTGCTTTCTGTCTTTCCAAAGGATTGGCGTGCCCTGTTGGGTCGCTGATCTGTGGCCGCGCCGACTTTATCGCTGAGGCCCGGCGCAGCCGCAAGATGGTGGGCGGCGGGATGCGCCAGGCGGGCATTATCGCTGCCGCCGGCATAGTGGCTCTGGAGCAGATGGTTGACCGCCTGGCCGAAGACCACGCCAACGCCCGCCGTCTGGCCGAGGGCTTAGCCGAGGTGGCGGGGCTTTTCGTTAACCTGGAGCGGGTGCAAACCAATATAGTCTACTTCGATTTGCTCGATCGGAACCTGGAGCCCGAGCATTTTCTGGCCAGGTTGCGTGAGCAAGGAGTGAAAATACTGGCTACCGGTCCACGCCGCTTCAGGGCCGTAACCCATTACGGAATTGAGGCTGAAGACATCGAAAAAGCTTTGGCGGCAGTGCGCCAGGTGATGAAAGGCGGGTGAAAAGCGCCCAGGAGAACGACGGTGAGCCCCAAGCGCAGGAGTATAAGCCGCAGCAGATCCAACCGCCGGGACCTTGACCCTTATTTCGCCTATTTGATCTTTGCCGGGGTGGGTCTGGGCAGCCTCCAGGTAAATCCAGAGGTTCGTTTAACCCTTCTCTGGTCCGTCCTGTTGGTCCTGAGCCTGATCTACGCGGCACGGAAACCTGTGGCAGTTCGATATAGCCTGGCCAATCTGGGGCGCGGGATCGTTGTCGGCCTGGTTATCTCGCTGCCTTTCCTCCTGGCCGCCCGGAGTGTCCTCAATGCCAGTTCAACCCGGCTCTTCCCGATGCCGAGCCAGGCTGCCCTCTTTCAGGCTCTCACTTTTGTGTCAGCCCCTGTTGAGGAACTGTATTTCAGGGGCATCCTGCAGCGCGAACGGGGCCTCGTCAGTGCAGCCGTGCTCTACAGCCTGGCCGGGGCTGTGTTCTTCCTCCCCGTTCTGAGAAGTTTCGCCCTGATTTTGCTGGCAGTGGTGCTCAGTATGGGGTTGCTGGGATTCGTTTACGGCTATGTCTGCCATCAATACGGACTGGGAGCCAGCATCGCCTGCCACGCTGTGGTCAACTTTATCCTTCTGTTTCTGCCACCCGTGCTGGAAAGACTGGTACAAGGCCTCGCAGTGATTGATTGAAGCGAGCTTTCCAATTTGATGGCCCTGGGCTGCTCCAAGCCTGAATTCCAGGAGTTACGCAGTTCCCTGCCAGACGACCGGATTTTACCGTTGAGCACAGTTCTTCATGGGCCGCATCCACGAAGAAAAGGTGGACTTTGCCCTGATGGCCATGCTCGCCTTGAGTGTCTATTTCCTCGCCGAAGGCGGGAGAGCAATCACCGCGGGGCCAGCGAGAGAGTTCAGGATGGACAGAGATGGCCAAGATTGACGCCTGGCTCAGAGGGGGCATAGAAGCTGCTAAAGCGGGGGAGAAAGCTAAAGCCTGCCGCTTGCTGAAGCAGGTCGTCGAGGCTGATCAGACCAACGAGACGGCCTGGCTGTGGTTGAGCGCCGTGGTGGACGCCAGGGAGGAAAGGATCAAGTGCCTGGAGACGGCACTGAAGCTCAACCCCACCAATCAGGATGCCAAAACGGCCCTGGAATGGCTGAGAACAGGAGTTGTATCAGAGCCATCCCCTCAGGTGAAGATCGAACGGGTGCTCTGCGGGCGGTGTGGTGTGGTGAACACCGCTGAGGACAATTTCTGTCGGCAGTGTGGCATGCCTCTCAAATCGCCAGAGGAGAGCCTGAGCGCGGAAGAGCAGGCCAAGGTGCGACGCCTGGGCAAGAAATGGCTCGAAGACATCCGCACGATCACCGGGCGTATGGAGGAAGGAGAGTAGAAGCGTATGCGATTCATCTCACTGAGCTGGACCGACGGCCTCTCCCAGACCGAGGCCATCCTGGTGGTGCGGACGGTGCACGAAGCCATCCTTCAGGCTCGCCAACAGTGGCCGGTACGGGGAAACATTATTGAGATTCCCGACATCAAGCCATATGGCTACTGGGTGCTCCAAGGGGCGGAGCCAGACCAGGTATACGGTAGCATGGAGTGGTACATCAACAAAAGCTTCGACCAGGAGAGCCAGCAATTGCTTGGCAGGCGCTACCTCCAACTGGTGCTGGACGAGCCCTGGCAGCATCAAGCCCCACACTATGACCTGGCCGTGGTCCACCAGCCCCTGTTCGACGAGGTGGGCCAGCAGGCCGTTTTCGGGTTGGCGGCGCGTGGACGCGCGGCAGTGCTCTCAGTCCACCCCTTGTATGCTCTGGCCGAAGGCCCACGACGCTACCGGATCTTACGACGGCTGGTGGCCCATTATTTTGGACAGGTCATGGGCATCCCGATTCCAGGCTGGCGAAAGCCAGCCCAGTGCCTGAATCTGTGCGCCATGCGGCCAGCTCACTCCCTGACAGAATGGATCGAACGGACGGAAGAAGAAACCATCCTGAAAACCCTCTACTGCCATGATTGTCAGCGCGAACTGAGCGCCAGACTCGCCAGCAATCACTTTGGGATGAACTAAAAAGTTAGGCGAACGGAGTTAGCATGATGGGTGCAAACCTGTCCAGGTATGCTCTGTTTGCTGGTCTGGTCGTCAACGAACAGGACGAACCAGCCGAGGTGGTCTATATCGGCGCGACTCCTCACTACGTCATCCTGGATGATGGCTTCCGGCGACACGTTGAGGCCGAGAAGGTAGACCGCCAGGTCATGGAGTTGCTACGCCAGCAGATCCTTGCCCACCGGGAATTGATAACCCAGGGAATGCTGTCCATGTTGGGTAAAGATGACCTGTTCACCAAAGCCATGATTGACGCTTCCATCCAGAATATTGACAAGCACATAGAAGCCCTGTTCCAACAAGGACTCCCTGAGAACACCCGGTCCTGGCTGGGTATGCTTGGCTTCAAGGTCGTCGTCAACATCCACGGCGAAGTGGTACGCCTGGATGTCCCGGCCCAAGAAGACCTGGGAGATGAATAGGACCGGCGATTAAGCCAACTACACCGAAGGCGCAGTCACAACTGGC
>JBBIJG010000298.1:0-4273 GCA_037446095.1 Caldilineae bacterium | reverse complement strand
CCGATGCCTGCCGAGGCCTGGCTGGGGCTGATGATCTGGGAGTTTACTCCGATGACCCGCCCTTGCAGGTCCAGAAGCGGCCCGCCGGAGTTGCCGGGGTTGATGGCCGCATCGGTCTGGATGGCCTCGCCGATGAAGCGGCCGTCAGGGCTCTCGATGACCCGTCCCAGGGCACTGATCACGCCCACCGTCAGAGTACCCTGCTGTCTAAAGGGGTTGCCGATGGCCACAACGAATTGCCCCACCCGCAATTGATCGGAATCCCCTAAGGGGATAGGGGCGGGCAGATTCCCGGCTTCGATGTGTAGCACGGCCAGGTCGTTAGAGGAATCCGTTCCCACAATGGTCGCTTCGTAGACCTCCCCGTTGGCCAGCGCCACCGACACCGACTCGGCGTTCTCCACCACGTGGTAGTTGGTGACGATGTGCCCCTCAGTGTCGTAGATAAAGCCGGAGCCTGTTCCTTCCTGGGGGATCGGTTGCATAAAGAAATCGTAAGCGATGACGCGGCTGGTGATATTGACCACGGCCGGTCCGGCCTTATCGTAGACTGCCTCTATTTGGGCCTCCAGGGCGTTGGCTGGCTCCGCCACCGCAGCAGGGGTCACCTGGGGTGAAGCTGCCGTCGGCGTGGGGGGAGCCGGGGGCCTTGGCGTCGGTGCGGGGGCTGCCATCGTTGACAGGTTGCAGGCCAGTGCTGCCATAGCCAGCACGGCCATGGCCACCATGAACCCGGAATGAACTTTACTCATGATGTACCTCCTCTTCCGCCAGAGCCTGGAATAACAAAACCTGTCCTGCCTCCGTCGAGCGCGAAACGCCACCCGTTTTCTTCGCTCAGAGAGGCTCCGCCCGACGATAAATCGTTCGGGCTAAAAGAACGAAGGGTGATGAATCGCCCTCAGCCAGCTCGCTTCAGCGGGCCTGGCGAGGGGGTTTGCCAACCATGCCTGTCAAGTTATCTGGCCAATACCTGCGCTAACTCCAGCAACTGCAGGTCCAAGGGCTTCTTATTGGCGACAACGTCAGCCAATGGTGTGGCTGTGATTTGGCTGTTAAGCAGGCCGACCAGGATGCCGTACTCACCTCGGGCCAGATATTCTGTGGCTGCGGCCCCCAACCGGGTGGCCAACAGTCGGTCGAAGGCACCGGGAGTACCGCCCCGTTGCACATGTCCCAAAGTTGTCACCCGCAATTCAAAACCCAGCCGCTTGCGGTGTTTGTGAAAGTAGCGCGCCAGCCCCTCGGCATTGTAGCGGGCCCCTTCGGCGACGACCACCAGAGCATGGGGTTTGCCTCGCTCGTAGGCGGCACGCAGTTCGGCGGCCACGGCTTCCGGGTTCGTTTCTACTTCGGGGATGATGATAGCCTCGGCTCCACCGGCGATACCGGCCATCAGGGCCAGATAGCCACATTGACGCCCCATGACCTCGACGAGAAAAGCTCGTTGATGGGAAGAAGCGGTGACTTTCAGGCGGTCAATGGCCTCCAGAGCCACATCAAGGGCCGTATCCACCCCAATGGAGATTTCCGTCCCGTAGAGATCATTATCAATCGTTGAAGCCACCCCGACCACTGGAAAGCCCATCTGAGACAGGGCATAGGCGCCGGTCTGAGAGCCGTTGCCCCCAATGACGATCAGAGCCTCGATGTCATGCTGGTGGAGCGTGCGCAGCGCCTTCAGGCGTCCTTCCTCGGTCTCGAACTCAGGGCAGCGGGCGCTGCCCAATATCGTACCCCCCTGCTGGATGATGCCCCCCACGTCTCGAGCTCCCAGAGGCCTGAGGTTATCGGCGATCAGACCCAGGTAACCGTGGCGGACGCCTAAAACCTCCCAACCTTTTGCGATCCCGGTCCGCACCACAGCCCGGATGGCTGCGTTCATGCCAGGGGCGTCACCCCCACTGGTCAGTACAGCAATGCGTTTCATTCTACCTCCACAGCGCCAAACGACCTCACCCGTCGCAGAAGGAGGAAGCCGATAGCCAACGGCAGCCAAAAGGTCAACCCGCGAAAGGCCAACGCGACCACCGTGGCTTTTTCGGCCGGCACCTTCAATGAAGTATACACCAGGGCCATGACCCCCTCCACCACACCAATGCCCTGGGGCGCAAGCGAGACAATCCAGAACAAAATGCCCATAGCATAGCCGGCCACCAAAACACCAAACTCCACCGGCTGATGGAAGGCTAGAAAGAGCGTATAGAGGCTGGCCAGGTTAACCAGGTGGGCAGCCAGCGCCACGGCCAGGGTGCAGCCCAACCGGCGAGGATAGGCGGCAATGGCCATAGCAGCGCCGGTAAACTCGGCTGCATTCTTTTCGGCCCAATCCTCGGCCAACGGAGCAGGACGTTTAAGCCGGCCGGCCAGCCGGTTGACGATCCGTTGCAACCAGGCAAGCGCCTGGTGCAGGTAGTCCGGCTGCCACAAACCCAACACCAGCACGCCGGTCAGGCCACCAAGCATCAGCAACAAGATAGCCGCACCGACAATCTGGTAGAGGGCGAGATCATGATACCAAAACAGGTAGACCATGCCGACGGCCAGCACCAGCGTGAAGGCGCTGAAGTTCGCTGCCCACATCAACACGATCCCTGCTGCCGTCCGTGTCGCCGATTGCCCGCGCCGGGCGGCGTTGTCCACAAAGAGCGCGGCTCCGCTGGCACCACCTGTGGGCGCAGCCACGTTGACAAAGATTGAAGCGAACACGACCGGCAGCAGCTCGCTCAGCCGGCTTTCGACTTCTACCGTGTGAAAGGCAAACCGGTATAAAGCGGTGTAGGTCACATAGTAGATAACCTGGAGCCAGATTGCTGCCAGCACCCACGCCAACTGGCCCTGGGCCAGCGTCTCTACCAGTTTTCGGATCTCGGTCAGACGGCTGACCACTATCCACACAAAGGCGATGACCAACAGCCAGAGCAGCCAGCGTCGCTTCATTGAATTTTACCTCTGCTCCAGCAGCCGATCCACCTCCCGCTTTACAGCATCTAGATCATTCAGCGGCAGATAGACCGAAGCAAACCGGATGTAGGCCACCTCATCCAGCTCCTTCAGCTTTTCCATCACCATGTCGCCAATGACCCGGCTTTTTACCTCCTCCCTCTTCCGAGACAGGACCTGGGCTTCCACTTCGTTGACCAACTTCTCTATCTCCTCGACAGCAATGGGGCGCTTGGCACAGGCTTTGCGCACTCCGGCCAGAAGCTTGGCCCGGTCAAACTCTTCTCGCCGCCCATCCCTCTTGACCACCATCGGAGTGCTGGAAGCGATGTGTTCATAGGTCGTGAACCGCTTTCCGCAACCCCGACACTCACGACGGCGCCGGATGCCTTCATCAGTCTCACGGGTGTCAATGACTCTGGTATCATTGCCCTGGCAATATGGACATTTCATCGTCCCAGCCCTTTCTATGACCCTCGACCGATGCCCATCTTTGTAACCAGTGGATAGAGTCGAGACTCAGCAGACTACAGTTGTTGCCCTATTTTGTTCCGCCGGCTCTGGCGGGAACAAAACACCACAGGTAAAGGCTGCTGGACCAGTAACATTCTACGGGAGACCATCCCAGGTAGACCGAAGGCAATGCCTTCGGTCTACCCTCACTGAGGGGGCCAATTGCGGTTTACCGAGACTCCAGGCAATCCTTTGCGGTCTACTGGGGTTCATCCCTCCTGGTACTACATGTAGTATATAAAGCAAAAAAGAGCACAATAAATTGTGTCTATGCTTCGTTATTTTACCACAAAACTAAGAATAAGGCAAGATAGGGGGCTGTTGTTTGCCCCAAGCCCCCACCCTGAGGGTAAGTCACAGCCAACCCGAGGAAAAGGTTTCTCTGGGGCAGTGGTGAGAACTCCCCCGGCTACCAGAGGCTTCTCGGTACCGCCCCCGCAATGCGGGTCGGGTAAAGAAGGCTATTGGGAAAAAGCTTGGGGTTCAGGAGGGTGAGAAAGCCTCCCCCTTCCTCAGAGCGCAGGGAAGGGGGAGAGAGGGGATGCGGTCGTCCCATGGGAGCAGTTGCCCACATCATGGGGTGAATCCGGTCAACGTCTACGGTTGTGGCTCAGGTATACTCGGCGCGGGCATGTTTTGCGCTTTGTGGTCAGGCACGAGCGCGGGCCGGCGGTTGAAACCGCGCCTGAGGGGGCGTTGTCACGCCGACCGTCTGCGCCGTTGGGTTGGGGCGCCTCCACAGGGGGACGCCCGGCCAAAGGCCCTCCAGGCGCGACCCCGGTCGCTGGCTTATCGCCGTCGTAAAAAGGCTGGTATG
>JBBIJG010000297.1:0-4285 GCA_037446095.1 Caldilineae bacterium | reverse complement strand
CCGATTCCCGCAGGTCGAAGAAGGAATAGCCGTAAAAGGTCTCCACTGGATGGTTCCGCACCAGGTACCCTCTCAGGTTTCCGTCTATCACTCTTGCAAACTCAGAGTTGAGCACGTACAAACTGTAGCTTGAATCGGTTTGCAGGAGACTGGTCAGAGCGCTCACGTCTGTCACCTCAGTCCAGGGTCTATCTTCATAGAAACCCATGCGCTCTAATCCGGGGGAACCTGCCAACTTGGCGCTTTCACCAGTGAGCTTGTTGATCAGGGTCCCACGGAGGTAGGTATCCGGCAATATGGCTACTCTGTCAAGCTGCCGCAGCGCAGAAGCAGATTGTATAAAGAAGCCGCAACCAACAACCACCAGAAAAGGAGCTGTCCATATACACTTGTTTGCCCATATCTTAGTGACGATAAACTGCGTCCCTAGAGCAGCAGCGATAGCAGCCAGAGGAGCAAGGTGAAACAGCATGGTAAAGTCATGGATATAGACAAGGTTACGAAATACCAGGTTGTGGCTTAGCCCAAAGACAAACAGAACCGGGAGCAACGTTTCCCAACGGGACAACCTTTTCCAAAAGGGTGCGGCGAGCCAGCCAATGAACCAGAGGAACGCCAGAAGGCAAACTACACCTGTGAAGAATAATCCGGAGCGGACATAGCCCACAGCATAAAAATCCCATCCAGTAAATAAGAATCTGCCTCCAGACACTCCTTCAGAAAGCGCCCTGAATAAAAAGAGATTCAATAGCTCATTCAGGGCTTCCTGCCCTTTCAGCCAATAGCTCCAAACAAGGTGGACAACAAAAAGCGCGATCGGCATCACGGCAAAAGAGAGGACGAGTAGTAGGTTTCGAGTCCTTCGGTACTCGCAAGCCACATAATGCAGGAGTATCGCTGGGGCAACAAAATAGCCAAGCCACCCCGACAACGCTGCTAAAAGGAAACTGAGACACATGCTGATGTAATCATGAGCTTGTTCCTTCTCTATCCATCTCAGGTATAAAACAAAAGTTAGCCAGGAAAAGAACGTGCTCAGTATATGTGGCGCTGGCATTTTACCATAATAGACCTGTATAGGCAACAAAGCCAATAGGAAAGAGGTCCCCAGGGCTACCTTTTTCCCGCCCAGCCTGTAGCCTAACCAATAAACGACAAGCAGCAGCCCGATTGAAGAGAGTAGTGGAACCAATCGGGCGCTCCACTCTTGAACACCAAATACATGGAAACTCAGTGAAATGAGAAGGGGAAGCAGAGGGGGATTATCAATGCGATAGTGGAAATCTTGCGGTTCAGAGTGCCCACAATTTGTCACTTGCCCCAATCTGGTGGTCCAGTAGCCGAATTTGAGATAGTTACGGGCGATCAGACTGAATTCGACCAGCGAGGCCCCCTGGTGCCCGTCCAGGAACCCGTGGCCATGGGTATCATCCCACGCTGGCTCTGCGATCCTATAGCAACTGAGCACCGTGGCCAGTATCAGAATCAGGGCCAGGGCCAGGTATTCCAAAAGGCGTTTCTTAGAATCAGCGATCTTTAGCATTTTTCCCTACCAGAATCTAAACAAACCGCTCCCCTTCGATCAGTCTCCTCGCCGCCGAATACGGGTCCATTTCCCGCCGGCCAATGCGCTCGATAAGTGCGTCCCATTCCCCTTCCTTTACCTGGCTCAGGAGCCTTCTCATCAACTCCTGCTGGAGAATGTGATGGAGCTCGCTCTGGATGCGCTCCCGTTCACGCCGATAGAAGGTCTGACTCTCTTCCAGATAGACCAGGTGGGCCTCGATGGCTTCTACCACGGCCTCAATGCCCTGACCGTGCAGAGCTACGGTTTTCAAGATGGGCGGACGCCAGCCCTGCTCCTGGCTGCGAGCTAAACCTGAATTTGACTCACCCATCACAATGCCATGATGGAGGGTGGGTCGCGAGGCATGATCTAGGTCCAGCAACATCTGGAGGGCCATGACGGTGTTGTCGGCCCCCTCCCGGTCCGCTTTGTTGACGGTGAAAATGTCGGCGATCTCCAGAATCCCGGCTTTGATGGCCTGGATGTCATCGCCCAGGCCCGGAGCCTGTACCACGATGGTCGTGTGAGCCGTCCTGGCAATGTCTACCTCGGCCTGACCGGCCCCCACCGTCTCTACGAAGATCACCTCGTAACCTGCCGCATCCAGCACTTTGATAGCATCGGAGGTACCACGGGCCAGGCCCCCCAGGCTGCCCCGCGTGGCCATGCTGCGGATGAAAATGCCGGGGTCGCCTGAGAGCTCCCTCATGCGGATGCGATCGCCCAGGATAGCCCCGCCCGAAAAGGGGCTGGTGGGGTCCACGGCGATGATGCCCACCGTCTTGGGAGAGCGAGCGGACTGACCGCCACCTCTGCGGTAAACCTTGGCCAGCTCATTGACCAGGGTGCTTTTGCCCGTGCCCGGCGCACCGGTCACCCCCACGACGTGAGCCTGGCCGGTATACGGATAAAGCTCGGCCAGGAGGTTCTGCGCCTCATCCCCATCGTTCTCGATCAGGGTGATCAGGCGCGCCACAGCCCGCCGATCTCCGGTCAACACCCGTTTGACAATATCTGAACTCACTTCCTTTTTCTCACATTCTCTTTAATAAAGTTGACGACCGTTTCGGTGGACGTGCCTGGCCCAAAGATGCCGGCGATGCCAATCTCCTTCAAGGCCGGCACATCCTCGTCCGGGATAATGCCGCCAGCCACCACCAGAACATCGTCCAGGCCATTCTCCGCCAGAAGCCTCATCACCCGTGGAAAGAGGGTCATGTGCGCCCCCGAAAGGATGCTCAGCCCGATGACATCCACATCTTCTTGAATGGCCGCCTCGACGATCATCTCGGGGGTCTGACGCAGGCCGGTATAAATGACCTCCATACCCGCGTCGCGCAAGGCCCGGGCGATAACTTTGGCCCCCCGGTCGTGACCGTCGAGGCCTGGCTTGGCAACGAGCACGCGGATTTTCTCTTCCGTCACCATTGACCTCCTGTCTCGTTGATTTTGTTCATCTATTATACAACACATTGGCCGTATTGGGAAAAAGGACGAGCCTGCTCCTCCTGCGAGGGGCAGGCTCACTCTTGGCATTCATATTCCTGGCTTCCAGAACACAGAGTACAAACCCCTGCCTCGGCGGCCAAGGTGGGGAATTCAGAGCGTAATCCTGCACTTCCCCAATTTGCTCCACGCTTTACCCACCATCTCGGCGACTACCTTGCTTCCAGGCTTATTCTTTTTTCTCTTCTGCTGGCTCTTTATCCTCTTCTTTTCCGGACACGGAACGGCGAAATTCGCTGATGGCTCCTCCCAGCGCTCCGCCAATCTCTCGCAGCCGGCTGGCACCAAAGACGATAAGGACAATGACCAGGACGATAATCAGTTCGGGCAAGCCGATTCCCTGCAGTCCAAACATGTATTCCCCTCCATAGAGACGTATTCTTGATTCGTATTTGTTTTACCGTATTTAGAACCTATCCGGAAACAGGTGTGGAACAGCCTTTCCAGGCTGTCCGGGCAGGCTAGAAAACCCGCCCTACGGGTTTGCGGATGGGCACTTAGGCCGCCAGATGGAAATCTACTTCCTTCCCATTCTGCGCTCGGGGTTGGGAAGGTGAGGCTGAGGGATGCCCCTCAAGCCTTCGGCCTGAGCTCGCGGCGTATTTTTATTATATCACAGGTCATTGTATAGGACAAATTGATTGCTTGTCAAAACGGCAGTTTGGTGGTATCATTACTTTAATAAAGCCCGGAGGCGGGTTGCCAGATGGTGAGAGGGCCCCCCTGAGAGCCAGGGGTTATTTCGCTTATTCTTAAGGAGGATTCGATGACAGATAGTTACACAACCGAGCAGTTGAGGAATGTCGCCCTGATCGCCCACGGTAGTGCAGGCAAGACCTCACTGGCCGAGGCCATGATTTTCGACACGGGAGCCACCAGCCGGTTGGGTAGAGTAGAGGACGGAACGACTGTCTCTGACTACGACGCCGAGGAGATCCGACGTAAGATTTCGCTGAATACTTCGATCATACCCTGCGAGTGGAACGGCTACAAGATTAACGTTCTGGATACCCCCGGCTACATAGACTTCGTGGGTGAGGTGAAAGGGGCGGTCAGGGTAGCCGATGGGGCCGTGGTGGTACTGGATGCTGTCGCCGGCGTCGAGGTAGGCACAGAACTGGTATGGGGCTTTGCCGATGAATACAACCTACCCCGCCTGATCTTTATCAACAAGATGGACCGCGAGAATGCCAACTTTGGACGTGCCCTGGA
>JBBIJG010000296.1:0-4296 GCA_037446095.1 Caldilineae bacterium | reverse complement strand
GGATCTGAAGCCAGGACTCCGTGAAGAGCTGTACGAGGAGACGATGGCCCGCGATCGGAACGCGAGAGCCTATCCCCCGAGCGGCAGAAGCCATTCCAGGTCTTTTACAAAGATACCCAGGTCGGTCTCTTCTACTCGGGATGCTGGAAAGAGCAAGAAGGTGAGACGCTGGCATGCCCGTTGGCGCTGGAATGTCAGTCAGTTGGTGAGATGACACGTCCGTCCATGACCAGCCAGGCTCCCAGTTGCCGGGCCAGGTTGGCCGCCTCAGAAGTAAGGGCTTTGCCTGCCGCCACGGGGATGGCTGGCGTGCCCAGTTGAGTCAACAGTTTTGCCCCCTGCGCAGCTCGCTCAACGTCGTCAGGACCTACCCCCCACGAGAGTTCTACCACCAGATACGCCTCGGCTCTATCTTCCCGGCGTTGTCCGCGGACGACAAGGTCTGCCCGGATGATTTCCTCCATATCCGATTGAGCAAGTCTCCCCTCGTCTACGGCGTCCTCCAGCAGGGTGCTCAGTTCGTCAGGAGACAGAACGTGGATCCTCCGCAACAGACGCTGGAAGTAGGCGTAGGCAAGACGCTGATAGCGAAACTCCAGCCCGATGCCTTTCAGGTCGCCGATGTCCTGCCCCAGGCTATCCACCCGTTTGACCATGAGTTGCACATCCTGGGTCAGACTATCCACCCGCCGTCCTAGAGCTGCCATCTGTTCGGCAAGGGCGTCCACTCGCTGAGTCAGGGCAGCCAATTGCTCATCGGTGCGGCGCTGGGCCTCGACCAGAGCACGCACATCCTCGGCCAAGGCCTGAACGGTCTGAGGCAAAGCTAATACCTCGTCGGTCAGCACCAGCCGCCGCAATTCGGCGCGCCACTTTGGTTGCTGTTCCAAAAGCCGCACTAGATCCCCAAAATCCGTAACCGTAAATGGCATATCCCCCCCCTGGGAAGACAACGTGATTCGTGAGAATCCCCCATCAGTCAATCATATATTATAACCTTAAGCAGCTATTTGCGCAAGAGCTCCGCTCCTTGACAAAACCCGTCTTTCAGTTTATCATAACTCCAAGCGGAAGCGCCGCCTCCCACTGAGACGCCCATGCTGTCTGCACCGCCGGGGTCTCCCTATGCCGACCGTGTCATCAACTATGTGCCGGGCCCAGGAGCTTGGGCTGAGGCGATGAATCCCAATGCTGTGCTGGGGTCGCCGAATGGTAACCCAATCTCGGACTCTACCACCGTATTGACAGGTTGGCTCTGTCTGGGGGCTGGCGGCCTTGTCACCCTGGAGTTCGTTGACAACACGATTATAGATCAGCCGGGGCCTGATTTCTTCATTGTGGGAGACCCGACCCAAGATGATCGGATTTTGGTTGAAGTCAGCAGCGACGGCAATACCTGGCGTGCCTTTCCCGTCTGTGGAGAGAGTCCCCCGACACTTGACCTGGCGACGGTAGGGCTGCCCTTCGCTCGATTTGTGCGCATCGTGGATGTGCAACCCGGCACGCTAAGCGGCGCCGAGATAGACGCTGTTGAGGCTTTGCACTCAGGCCCGCCTCAATAGCCATAGCAGCCTGGGCACAGAGATAGACCCCTCTCCAGTCAGAAGTCAGAAAAGCCCTCTATGTGAGAGGGCTTTTTGTTTGCAGCAGTGGATGGGGCGGCATTGATGTAGCGACATCAAGTCAGGCAACTGATTTCACAAACTCTTCCGGCCTCAGCGCTGTCACGGCACTGACACGAGCAAAGTGAGCATCATAAGTCAAGATATAGTCGCACTCGTTCTTTATGGCCAAAGCGGCATGAGGTTGATCGGACCGGTCGTGCATAGCCAAACGCCGCCTATATTTCAAGACCTCGATCCGATCGAGTAGAGGTAACAAGGTTACCTTATTTTTAAAGAGTGTCAGCATGGCTAATCGCAAGACCGTTGCAGCATTAGGCGGAGGATAGTTTGCATAGGCAAAGACGACCAATTCCTGAAGCGCATACAGCGAGATAAAGGCTGTCGTCTCAGTGTTATTGATGAGCCCAAACAACTCAGCTGAGGACTTTTGCCTTTCTACCTCGACATCACTCAACTCGCCGAAAAGAAAGGCGATTAACACCGTCGTGTCGAGATAGACCTTCATCCGACTGGCTCCTGCATCATTTCAGGGTGCTCTATCAGATCAGCAAGGATATTAGAGAAGATGATGGCTATCGAAGCCAGCCCTTGATCTTCAAAAAGCCTGTGACTTTTCTCCCGCGCCTCACGTGCAGCGATATAGATGTCTCTTCGCAAGATTGTCTGTTTGGCGGCAGCGAACTCTTCCTCTAAAGCAAGGCCTGGACCATATTGTACAATACCGGCTTTAACCAGCTCGGTCAATACCTGCTCGGCTTGTGCTGAAGTGATGCCAACCCTTTGGGCTATTTCCTTGACCTTTTCGTTGTCCATTGCCCTTTGCCTCCCGTGATCAATAAATGTGAAACGGCTTGTTCATTCCCCCACTCGGGGATGACATGGTTACTATGCTTATATTATAGCCTGAAGCGGCCATTTCAGCAACAAAAAGCCCCCGCTTGACACGGGGGCTTCTTTTCTGTGGCTTACCTTTCCGCTTCCGTGATGGTGAACAGTCGCCCATCGCTGCGGCCAAAGACTTCCGGGAAGTAGAACTCGCTGGCCACGGTGGGGATGACCTGGTACCGGCCCGGCAGGGTGGCGCGGAAGGTGTAGGTGTACTCGTAGGTGCCGGCCGACAGGTAATCGGCGAAGAGGACCACTTTGTCGTCGCGCATCTCGGTGCGGCTGTACCAGTGCCACCACCAGGTATACCACTCACTCCAGCGGCTGTCTCCAACCTGGCGACGCAGGGCCGGGTGCTGGTCCAGCAGGCTGGTGGTGGCCAGGCTGACGTCAATGGCCTCGGCGCCGGCCGGCAACGGGTCCTCGACCACCACGTAGTACAGGTCGTGCGGGGCGACAATGGTCAGCTTGACCTGGATCACGTCGCCCACCTGGGCCTCGTCGGCCTCCGGGCACTTGATGCCGGCCGTGCAGTCGGCGTCCTGGTACTGACGGTAGACGATGACGCCCCGATTGACGGGCTCAATCTCTTCCACGGGCAGGTAGACCCGCAGGTGAGCGGTGTAGTAGAGTCGCCCCGGCCCTTCACCCCGGCTGATGTCCAGGCGGTTGCCCTGCTCGCGCAGTAACTCGGCCACGGCCACCCGCAGCTTGACGCTCTGGTCAATGTTACTGGCATCTACTGCGCCGGAGGTCCATTCGTCACCGTTGAGCTTGACCAGGTAGGCGTACTCCCCTTGCAGTTCGCCGGTCTCCACCATCCAGTCGGTCAGGGCGATGAGGGCCCAGGCCGTCTCCTGGGTGGTCTCCCAGATACCCTCCTTGCGGGCCACCATCAGCCAACGCACCACGTTGGGGATCAGACCCCCACCCCGGCCCTCCCCCTGCGAGGGGGAGGGAGAGAGACGCACCAGTGCATCCAGGACGATGGCCGTGGAGCGGGTGTCGGTGTTCATGGCCCACCAGTCGTGATCCTTTTCCTCCCAGTGAGCGCCGGTGGCGCTGAGGATGGCCGCGTTGTTGAGATCGCTCAACAGAGTCGGGATGCGCTGGTCCTCGGCGTCTACCAGGTCCAGGGTCAGGGCCAGGAAAGCCCGCCCGTAGTGGGACAGTTTCCCGCGGTTCTCAAAGAGGTCGCCGGTGTACTCGCTGGCGTAGCCCACGTCTCCGGCTTCGGCCATGACGTAGAGGATGAAAGCCTGCTGATTGGCCTCGCGGTAGCTCTTCAACTCCCGAGCCGTCACCACCTGCCCCCGCAGGTACTCCAGCCCACGGGCAATGACGTCATCGCGGACCTCGAAGCCAGCTTCCTGAGCCTTGTCCAGGGCAAAGACCACGTAGGCGGTCAGGTGCGGCCGGCTCTGGCCGCCGTGCCACCAGCCCCAGCCGCCATCAGGGTTCTGCTGGAGGTAGAGCTTGTTCAGCCCTTGCTCCACCAGCCCGGGCAGCCGCTTTTCCAATTCGGGGTCAGCGAGGCCCAGGTCCTTGAGGGCGCGGTAGGTGAGCACGTTGGGCAGGAAGCGGGAGACGGTCTGCTCGGCGCACTCGTAGGGGAAATGCTCCAGGTAGGTCAACCCGTCGCGCATCCCGGCGGCCAGCGAAGGGTCAAGCTGGACCAGGAGCTCGCCCTGGCGGTCGTCGTACTTGGGCGGCAGGGCCACCACTTCGGTGCGGGTGCCTTCCTCGGTGAGCTGGCCGCCGGTGCCCACCACCTCCGGCGCGCTGT
>JBBIJG010000295.1:3454-4300 GCA_037446095.1 Caldilineae bacterium | reverse complement strand
CCCACGCCGTGGCCCTCTCTCGGTTGTTTATGGGGCTGGCGGTGGCGGAGGAGATGAGCCCTCTATGATGCGCCCGTCTAGCACCTGCACAATGCGATTGGCGCGCCCGGCCAGGCTACGGTCATGGGTGATCAGGATAACCGTCTTGCCCTGGCGGTGCAGGCCGGCCAGCAACTGGACCACCGCTTCGCCCGCTTCAGAATCCAGGTTGCCCGTCGGCTCATCGGCGATGAGGATGGGGGGGTCATTGGCCACGGCGCGGGCGATAGCCACCCGCTGCTGTTCACCCCCACTCAACTCACTGGGCAGGTGATGGGCGTGGGACTCCAACCCCACCCGGGCCAGGCACTCCAGAGCCCATCTCCGCTTTTCCTGGGTGCCTTTTACCTTGCCCCTGAGGTCCAGCGGCAGGATGACATTCTCCAGAGCGGTCAGAGTGGGCAACAGTTGGAAGAACTGGAAGACGATGCCCACATTCTCTCCTCGCCACCTGGCCAGCTCGTTTTCGTTCAGGCGGTCAATAGCCACCCCGCCGACCCACACCTCTCCGCGAGTGGGCTTAACGATGCCGGTGATGACGTTCAGGATGGTAGACTTGCCACTGCCCGACGGGCCAACAATGGCGACGAACTCCCCCGCCTCAATGTCGAGGCTCACTCCCTTAAGGGCCACGAATTCCTTGCGGCCCATCTGGTAAACCTTGACTACATCTCGCAGTTGAATCAGCGGCTGATTGTTCATGCTCTCTCAGAAAGTAGGATACATCAAATATTGTCTGGTGTCAACTGCTATTCTGTCCTTGAACGTGATTATGTACTGAATTTGCATGATACGTTACTCTGTGTT
>JBBIJG010000295.1:0-3440 GCA_037446095.1 Caldilineae bacterium | reverse complement strand
TCAGGTGAAAGATTTCATTAAGCACACCCTTTAACTGGAGGGGCGTGCCGATCCGGGTGTATCGGGCTGCCAATCGGTTCCCCTCCCAGGATGAGAAGGGTGGAAGAATAACGAATTCAGGAGGAGAAAAAGTGCCGGTCGTTTCAATGAAAGAATTGTTGGAAGCGGGCGTCCATTTTGGCCATCGCACCAAGCGCTGGAACCCCAAAATGAGGCCCTACATTTTCACAGAGCGCAATGGGATCCACATTCTTGACCTGCAGCAAACTATGGCCAGACTGGAGAAGGCCTACGAGGTGGTCAGGGATACCGTGGCCGAAGGAGGCACAGTCCTCTTCGCCAGTACTAAGAAACAAGCTCAGGAGAGCATTGCCTCGGAGGCCGAAAGATGCGGTATGCCTTACGTCAATCAGCGCTGGCTGGGTGGTACACTGACTAACTTTCGGACCATTCGCCAGCGCATTGACTACCTCCTCAGCCTGGAGAGAAGGCAGGAGTTAGGCGAGTTCAGTCGGTTGCCCAAGAAGGAGGCGCTGGGTTTACAACGGCAAATTGAGAAATTGAATCGCAGGCTGGGCGGGCTCAAAGAGATGCGGCGCCTGCCGAGTTTGCTTTTCCTCGCCGATGTCCGGCGCGAGGCCATTGCCGTCAAGGAGGCCAAAAAATTAGGCATCCCCATTGTGGCCATGGTGGACACCAATTGTGATCCCGACCCT
Organism: Caldilineae bacterium; assembly: GCA_037446095.1. Classification (GTDB taxonomy): domain Bacteria; phylum Chloroflexota; class Anaerolineae; order E26-bin7; family E26-bin7; genus E26-bin7. The sequence continues at coordinate 2,724 of JBBIJG010000295.1, read as the reverse complement.
ATTGATTACATCATCCCGGCCAACGATGACGCCATTCGGGCCATCAAGTTGATCACCAGCAAAGTAGCAGATGCGGTCTTAGAAGGAAAGCAGGTCCGAGCAGCCACTGTGGAGGAAGAAGAGCTAGAAGCCGTTGAAGAGAGAGACGAGATGTACCTTGGTGCTTCCACTCTGGCCAAACTCAGAAGGTTGGAGGAATTCGGGGAAGAGGAACCGGAGGAATGGGAAGTCGAATTTGAAATGGAGCCTGAGGAAATCGAAGAAGACCTGGGAGAGGTTGCTGAATTTATAGAAGCAGGCGAAGGAGACGAGGAGCTGGAGGCTTGAAAACACAGAGCGAGGAGGTTACATCCACGTTGAACATCCCTATTGCCAAGGTGAAGGAACTGCGCGAGGCAACCGGGGCCGGGTTCCTGGATTGCCGGACTGCTCTCCAGGAAACGGGTGGCGATTTCGACAAAGCCATTGAGTATCTGCGGAAGAAGGGTCTGGCCATGGCCGCCAAGAGGGCCAGTCGGGCTACTCCTGAAGGAGTGATCAGCAGTTATGTCCACACCGGCCATCGTGTGGCTGCCCTGGTAGAAGTGAATTGCGAGACGGATTTCGTGGCCAGGACAGATGACTTTTTGAACCTGGCTCACGATTTGGCTATGCAAGTGGTGGCCACCAACCCCAAGTATCTGATTCCTGAGGACATCCCGGTTGAAGTCATCAACGCCGAGAGGGAAATCCATCGGGCTCAGATGGCAGATTTGAACAAGCCAGAGCAAGTGATAGATAAAATCATCGAAAACAAGCTACAAAATTATTATCAGGAAGTCTGCCTGATGCAGCAACCTTTTATTAAAAACGAGGGTCTTACCGTACAAGAGGTAGTCAACCAGGTGGCCGCCAAACTGGGTGAGAACATTGTGGTGCGGCGCTTTGTCCGGTTTGAACTGGGAGAAGAAATCGGCGCAACGGTCTAGTGGCCTGGGTCCTGACCCCCAAAACCACCTGAAGGTAACGACTCAGGGTTGATTCCAAGCCTCCTCGCAATAGACGGTAGGGCGGGGGCGGGTGGACTTAGCTGATACCCGGCATAGCGGTGCCCAGGTAGCCACGCGGATACATCCCTGGGCGCATTTCCGCCGCCGTATTTTCCATGACGAAGGCAAGGCCTTTGCCCGGGGGAGTTTCATACCATAACCTGAGCCGTTACTTGGCGGAGGTGCTGGCACCGGTGGTCAAATACAGACGAGTCATGCTGAAACTGGGGGGAGAAGCCCTGGCCGGCTCCTCGGGCTACGGCATTGACCCTCAGAGAGCCGAGGAGGTGGCCGCCAAGATCAAACGGGTCAAGGACCATGAGGTGCAAATCGCCATTGTCCTTGGCGCTGGAAACCTATGGCGAGGCAAGGACGGCCTGGCTCACGGTATGGAAAGGGCCACGGCCGATCACATGGGCATGCTGGCCACCGTGATGAACGCTCTGGCTCTACAGGATGCCTTAGAAAGGATCGGCATCACCACTCGCGTCCAGACGTCCATAGAGATGCGCGCTGTGGCCGAACCGTACATCCGTCTGCGGGCCATCCGCCACCTGGAGAAAGGTCGGGTCGTCATCATCGGAGCAGGTACAGGCAATCCCTATTTTACCACAGATACGGCAGCCGCCCTGCGGGCTATGGAGATAGATGCCGAAGTCCTGATCAAGGCCACTAAAGTAGATGCCGTTTACGCTGAAGACCCTTCGATCAATCCCAACGCTAGAAGATTCGAGAGGCTAAGCTATATCGAAGCCCTCAACTTGCGCATTGGCGTGTTGGACAGCACGGCCATTTCCCTTTGCATGGACAACGATTTGCCCATCATCGTCGTCAACCTGTGGAAACCCGATAGTATTGAGCAGGCTGTCCTGGGTGAACCGATCGGTACAATTATTTGCCGCTAGCAGCCTGTCGGAGTAAACCAGGTGAAGCGTCTTTGGAGCCCCGGAGTGGAGGCTTTAGCCGGTGCAATGGCCATAGTCCGGCTGAAGCCTCCACTCCAGAATGTCTCTCCGACAGGCTGCTAGATGGCCTGCGTACACCCCTTCCGTGGGAGGCAGTCCCAGTGATTGAAGACCTTCTCAAAGAAATCGAAGAGCGGATGAGCAAAGCGGTGACGGCCTTACAGAACGACTTGCTGGCCATCCGGACCGGGCGGGCTTCTCCCTCTCTAGTGGAGCGGCTACCTGTCGAATACTATGGCGCCCTGACCCCCCTCAACCAGTTGGCGACTATCTCCGCTCCTGAACCCCGCCTGTTGACGATCAGGCCGTGGGATGCCAGCACTCTGCCCGCCATCGAAAAAGCCATCCTGAAATCCGACCTGGGGCTAACCCCCAACAACGACGGCAAGATCATCCGCCTCGTTATCCCTCGCCTGACCGAAGAACGCCGTCAGGAACTGGTGAAAATTGTGGCCAGGCGAGTCGAGGAAGCCCGGGTGGCGATTCGCAACTGCCGCCGTGATGGGATCAACGACCTCCGTGAGTTCCAAAAGGAAAAGCTGATCTCCGAAGACGATTTCTACCGAGGCAGGGATAAAATTCAAGAGGCGACCGATGAGTTTATCAAACGAGTAGATGCCATCGGTCAGAGCAAAGAAGAAGAGATCATGGAAGTCTAAAGACCGCTTTGCCCCTTCCCCCAACCGTGTCCCTACCGCAGGGCGTGGGGAGGAAAAGAAGTGAGGAAGTGT
>JBBIJG010000294.1:0-4333 GCA_037446095.1 Caldilineae bacterium | reverse complement strand
ATTTCCACCCTCGCTTTAGCGCTGTGAGCCGGGCCTACCGCTATACGATTTTGAACCAGCCCATCCGCTCCCCTCTGGCCCAGCGCTTCGCCTATCATTACCCCAGACCTCTGGATGTAGAGGCTATGGACCGGGCGGCGCAATGCCTGGTGGGGTCTCACGATTTCGCCTCCTTTGGACACCCACCTCAAGGCGAAAATACGGTGCGCCAGGTATACCAGGCTGAGTGTACCCGACAGGAGCAGTTCATCTATTTTGACATCGTGGCCAACGCTTTCCTCTATCGTATGGTGAGAAACATTGTGGGCACCTTGCTGCGAGTAGGGATAGGAGAGCTTTCAGCAGAGGAGTTTGAAGAGATTTTGCGTGCCAGAGATGGGGGAAGGGCCGGTCCCCCGGTTCCGGCGCACGGCTTATGTTTGATGAGAGTAAATTACTAAGAGCACGCTGAGAACCCAGAGACGCGCTCTCGGCGGCGAGTCACTCCAGGTGCGCAAGTCCTGTAAATGAAGGAGTTTTGTCGGCGTGAAAACATACACAGTCAAAAAAGGTGACATCCAGCGGGAATGGTACGTGGTGGATGCGGAGGGTAGGACCCTGGGCCGTCTTGCTTCGGAGATCGCCAAGATTCTACGGGGTAAACATAAGCCCATCTATGTGCCTCACATGGATTGCGGGGACTATGTCATTGTGGTCAATGCAGAGAAGGTGCGAGTCACAGGCAGAAAGCTGGATCAGAAATTCTACTATCGTCACTCAGGCTATCCGGGTGGACTCAAAAGCATCAGCTTGCGGGACCAGCTCCAAAAGCACCCTACCCGGGTTCTGAAGGCTGCGGTACAGGGCATGTTACCCAAGAATCGGTTGGGGCGGGCCATGATTAAGAAGTTAAAAATATATGCGGGTGACTCCCATCCCCATCGGGCCCAGCAGCCTAAGGTGTGGAAGCTATAGGAGGTGAGGAATGGCCGAAGAGGCAATCCGGTATTATCAAGGGACAGGGCGGCGTAAGTCGGCTACGGCCCGGGTGCGGCTTTATCCAGGCAGTGGCACCATCGTGGTCAACGATAAGCCGGTGGAGGAGTATTTCAGCCGCCCGCGCGATATACTGCACCTGCTTGAGCCTTTAGCGGTTACGGATACCCGGAATAAGTTCGATGTCACGGTTAAGGTCCGAGGTGGGGGGATATTCGGCCAGGCTGGGGCAGTGCGCCACGGTATTGCCCGGGCTTTGTTAGCAGCCGATCCCAATCTACGGCCTGCGCTTCGTAAGGGGGGCTTCTTGACCCGTGATCCTCGGGCGAAAGAACGCAAGAAACCGGGTCTCAAACGGGCTCGCAAAGCTCCTCAGTACACCAAGCGGTGAGCCCGCCCTTGAAAGGCGCATAGCCCCCTTGACCGGTTGACAAAGGGGGCTATTTCTTTGATGGAAGGTCCCTATTCAGGCCAAAGCCCTACTTCCAGGCTGTAGAAGCCAGCTTTTGGATGGCCGTGGCCATGGCCGATGAGGGCTGGCTTAAAACCAAAGGGGTGCCGCTGTTGATGGCCAGCACGAGCAGTTCAGGCTCGTGAGGGATCACCGCCTTAACGGGCCGTTTCAGGGCGCTTTGAATAGTCCCCAGGGACAGCCCGCCTTTGGCAAAGATGTGATTGACAACGGGTACAATGGCTTCGTCCGCAAGCCCTAGCGAGCGGAAAGTTTGTAGGGTGAGGACCGCGGCCTGAACAGAGGTGACCTCTGGAACGAGGATCAGCAGGATCTGAGCGGAGGCTCTTAGAGCGGTCAAAGTCATATCATCCAGAGAAGATGGGGTGTCTATAATAATGTAATTGAAACCGCCCTTGAGAACCGATAGGACGTGCTCCGTGGTCTGGGCAGAGAGCGGGGCTGCTCTGGCGGGCGAGAGGACTGTGGACAGGACTTTGACCCCCGAGGAATGGGCCATCATGTATTTTTCGAGGGAATCCAGGCTGATGGGGGTTTCTTCTCTGGATAGTTCGGCCAGGATGAATTTGGGCCTTACGTTGAGCATAAGGGGGACACTGCTGGACAGGAAGCATAGATCCAGTAAGGCGACTTTCTGATGCGGTTGTCTGGCCAAGGCCACGGCCAGATTGACGGCCAGGGAGCTTACCCCGACTCCTCCGCGCAGGCTGAAGAGGGCTATGGCTTGCCCTGGTCTGGCCTGAGCGCCAGGCCCTGACACCTTACCGGCCAGCAGAGCTTCCACCTGGCTCACCAGTTCACCGGGAGTAGCTGTCTTGGTCAGGAACTCATTGGCCCCTGCTTCTAAGGCCGCCTGTCTATCAATCTCCTGAATTCGAGCTGTGAAAACCAGGATCGGGGTCTCTGCAGTCTGTTCGTTTTGGCGCAGGCGGCGACAAACCTCATAGCCGTCCATCTGAGGCATCATCAGGTCAATGACGGCCAGATCAGGGGGAGCCTGGAAGGCTTTTTGCAGGCCCTCTATGCCCCGGCTGGCGGTGACCACTGTATGACCCGCCTTCGTCAGAGCGAATTCTATTAGCCTCAGGGTGTGGCTGTCGTCATCAATAACCAGAATGCGAGCCATTTCACCTTCTTCAAGAAGCCTCACTGATGCAAAAGAGCTCTATGCGGGATTTGTTAACCAGCACTGTTCCTCCTGTGAACGTGATGTTGGGAAAGAGGCAGGGTGAAGCCACAGGGTTACTGAGAGAAATGAAATTCTCCGTGCCTTTGACCAAAAGGACATGTAAGTCGAGCTTGCCGGTGACCTGCAATTTGCCTCTAATCTCAAAGGAAGGCACCGTCAGGAAGACATCGTACAGTTGTTTGGAGAAATACCCGTAGGCGTGGCGCTCCGATGTCTCCTTTTCAGCCGCCAGGATGACAAAAGTAATGCCGTCTTTTCTCAAAGAGGCCAGGTTGTAGCTGGCGATGATCTCGCTCGGCTTATGGAGGCGTGAGACGAAGGTCTCATACAGTTCCAGGTAGGACGTGAGCCGATCGTTCAAGTGGTCGGCCAGACTCCGCTTGCGGGTATCGGTTCGGGCTGATATGCGGTAGGTATGGGTGAAGAAATCAGCCACGATGAACCCTCTTCCATAGATGTCCATTGGTTCTCACCTTGCTTTTCCTGCCGGTGATAAACCCGTAGTGGCTTCTTGTACAATCTTGACCCCGGCACTGGTTCCAATGCGGGTGGCTCCGGCTTCCATCAAGGCTCTGGCCATCTCCAGGGTGCGTATTCCTCCGGCAGCCTTGATGCCCATGTTGGGACCGGTAACCCGTCTCATGAGAGCCACATCCTCCACTGTAGCTCCACCGGGCCCGAAGCCTGTGGAAGTCTTGACATAATCAGCACCCACTTTCTGAGCCAACTGACAGGCTATGACCTTTTCCTCTTCGCTCAGCAAGGCAGCCTCAATGATCACCTTGCAAATGGCTCCGTGGTCATGGCAGATACGCGTCACAGCGGCCAGGTCCTGCTCCACCAGTTCGTAGTCTTTGGATTTAAGGGCCCCGATGTTCATGACCATGTCAATCTCGGTGGCGCCGTGGCGGATGGCTTGTTGGGCCTCGTAGGCTTTCACTTCGGGTAGGGTGGCCCCTAGAGGGAAACCGACCACGGTACATATGGCTACAGAGGAGCCTCTGAGGAGTTGTGTGGCCAGTTTGACGTTGGTAGGGTTAATACAAACGGCGGCAAAGCCGTATGCCCTGGCTTCCTCACAGAGCTGGGTGATCTGTTCCCGAGTGGCTTCGGGTTTAAGCAAAGTGTGGTCAATCAGGCTGGCTATTTGCGTTGCTTCACTGTTTTCCATAGGGGGTGGTTCTCCATTTTCCCTCAAGGGGGCTGATGGGATATTCTCAGGGCTTGGCCGCAAAGGAATAATGGGGTATGACCATCCAGTATTTAGGCGGCCAATAAGAGAGCCAGGCCTTGCCGATGATATTGGCCCGGGGCAGCATCCATCCACTGTGGGAATCACTGGAGTAGGGGCGATTGTCTCCCAGGACAAAGTACTCATCAGGGCCGATGGTCACCGGGCCCCACGAGTATGTGCCGGTATGAGGGGAGTAAGGTTCCTCCAACAAGTGGCCATTGATAAAAATCTGCCCCTGTCGGATCTCCAGGCTCTCACCAGGCAGTCCGACGATCCGTTTGATAAACTGACGGTTTGGGTCTCGAGGGAAGTCAAAGACGACGATGTCACCTCGCTGAGGGGGGTGAAACCAATAGGCGACCTTGCTGATGATTAAGTATTGGCCATCGTGCAGGTTGGGCTCCATGCTGGCTCCCTCAATGCGAAAGTTCTGGATAAAGAGGCGGATCAGAAAGAAGATGAG
>JBBIJG010000293.1:0-4338 GCA_037446095.1 Caldilineae bacterium | reverse complement strand
TTTCGGCCATAGGCTTACCATCCGATTCGGGGTAGTCAATGGGTGGGCGCAGGACAAGGGGCGGCCACTCTTTTTCTTTGACCTTTGTTTCGACCTCTACTAATGCTTCTGCCATTGGATTCCCTCATTCCACGGTTTGTCTTGCAGGGGTTCTGATTGGCCTGTCACGATTGTACCACAGGCCAGGCGAAAACGCAATTGCCGGCTCAAGATGTCGCCCGGCGCGGCGGTGACCCCTCTCTGCCCACGGGAGTCTGGGCTGCCATGGCCCGGGGGCAAACAATAGAGGCCGTTTCTCTGACGGCCTCTATTGTACTCGACAAATTGCTGGCAAGCAGGCAGCCCTTTGAAATTTCAGGCAGTGGTTACTTCCCTTTTTGGAATGCCTTGCAGATTCTGAACCATGGGCAACCATTGCAGTCCTGAGGAAAGCCGGAGAGATAAGTCTCAGGACAGCAGAGCAACTGGCTGTTACCCCACAGCTGCCAGAAGAGTTTTCTGATTTGCTTGAGCATCGTTACTCCTTTTAAAAAGTATAGCCGCCGTGTCCATCACAGCGGCTGCTTTGAGGGTAAGGTAAAGCTTCGAGGCGCGCCCCTCCGTAGTGTAAACCACTTTTATTATATCATGAATCCTCCAAATCAAGCATGGAGATTGCATGTAGATTGCGTCAGATGCAGAGCAGCCACCACCTTGGTGGACGGGCAGAGTTGGTTATAAATGTGGACGGCCTCGGCGGTGCGCTCGGCAATGAGCCTGATACCCTGTTCACGCAGGTATTTTTCGGTTTCGGGCAGGACTCGCATGAGGCCAGCGTGGCCTGTGCCGACTACCAGCACCTCGGGCCTGGCCTGAACCACCATCCACAAGTCCACAGGGCTCAGGGAATGCCCCTCTGCTCGCCACCAGTTGTCCTCCACGTGGTCGGGGTAGATAATCACGTCTGTGGTGTATTTCTTGCCCCGGATCACGATGCGTCCGAATTCGTAGGATTCAATCATTGTTTAAGGGAGAGCCTTCAATAATTTAGAGCGTTTGATCCAGACAGGATCCCAATTGTTATAAGGGTCGTTGCTCAGATTGCGAGGATTGCTTCCGTCGGCGTTCATCACCCAAATCTGAGAACGCCCCGTCTCGCGGTTAGAACAGAACACAATCTGTGTCCCGTCGGGTGACCAGGAGGGATGCTTGTCAAATATCCAGCCATTATCCGTCAGCCGCTGGATTCCGGTGCCATCCATGGGCTTCAGATAGATGTCGTCATTGATGACTCCCTGAGCCCTGATGTTGGAAGCCGCCTCGTCACCCAGGGTGACTGACCAATGGCCGCCCGACTGAGAGACAAAGGCGATGATGTCTCCATGGGGTGACCAACTGGGGTGGTAGCAGGCAAAGGCACTGTTGGTGATGCGCCACGGATAGCCCTCGTAAAGAGGCTGCATGATCAATTGGGGTACATCTTGAATGTTCTGCACCAGGATGCGGTTTCGCCCATCAGGAGAGATGGTGTCCTGGATGTTTGCCATATCGTAGGCCCAGCGGTTGGTCAATCTGGCCAGCCCACTGCCATCCGGATTCATGATGTAGGCGGCTGTGTCCCCATCTCTGTCGGTCAGGAAAGCGATTTTCCCGACCAGAACGGCAGGAATAGCCGTCGGTGTAGGGATCGGAGGGGGGATGGTGGGTGTCGGCGTGATGTCCTCCAGAGGGATGTACACCGGCGTATCGGTCGGGGTGGCGGTGGGGGTTGCCGTCCACATGTGGCGCGGTGTAGGAGTGGCCGTCCCTGTGGCCATGGCTGCCGCCGTCAGCCAGGCCGCCATATAGGCAGCCGTGGCCTCGTTCTCTGGGGTGGGTGTGCTGGTGACCACAATAGGCGTGACCCAATTGGAAGGAGTGCTGGTAGGGGTACCCGTCGTAGTGGCCTGATAAGCGGCCGTGGCGGCCATAGCCGCCGCAGTGAAAACGTTCTCCGGGGTAGGAGTGCTGGTCACAATGACAAAAGTTGGGGTGGGTGTCTCCGGCACTCTGGCAGCAACCCCTGTACCCACCGGGGTTAGCAGGGGGGAAGTCACAGCCAGTCTGAGGATGGGTTTTTTACCCAGACTCCCAAGGCCATAGCCGGTATCCCAGGTGAAGAGATTGTCGGCCCCCGATGAAGGCCCATCCAGGCGGAAGGAAACAAGTCCTTTCTCCAGCCGATTTTCCAGAATGGCGCGCTGGCCTGCGTTGAAGACGAAGACGTTCAGTTTATTCTCGGCCAAGTCTGAAACGCCAAGGGTGGGGGACAGGGTTTGGGTCACGGGGGCTTCATGGATGGCCCTGTAGTCGTGAAACGGCCAGTTGTCGTCTATCTCTTCCCCAAGCAGTTGGACCTGCCAGGAGCCGCCGGAACCCAGGGTTTCTCTGCTCCGGCCCACCAATTCCAGGGCAGCGTAATGGATCGAAGAGCCTGGCGGGATGAAGGAAATATCGAATTGGATGGCGCCGTGGTAGACGTTACCGCCCAAGAAGCCGACATGGATGTAGGAATCGCCAAAGTGATTTCCCTCTTCGTCACTTCTCACCCAGCCCACCCGGTTCACGTTGGGCGTGACGGCGTAGATAATACCGCCCGCAGGGATCACCGGCGAAGGGGTGGCTTGAGCCAGGTGGACAGCCGTCGGTGTAGTGACAGGCGGAGCCGTTGGGAGAGAGGTGGGCGTGGGAGTGGATGAGGCCAGGGCCGTTGGGGTGAAAGTGGACGTTGGCGATGGAACCGGCACAAGCGTGGGGCTTGCTGGCCCAGGTGGTCCGAAGGGTGAGCAGCTCAGCCCAGCAAGGGCCATAGTCCCCAATACAGCGACCACCCTGAACCCCTGGGGGATAGATGGGATTAAAGCTCCATGTCTGGATAAACGCTTCATGGGGAATTGGTCAAAACGCACTCAATCTCATCGCTCTCTCAATATGGGAGGCTTAGTGCCCATCCGAAAACCCGTAGGGCAGGCTTTCTTGCCCGGACAACCTGGAAAGGCTGTCCCACACCTGTTTTCGGATTAGTACCACAACCGCACTTATAGGTGCAACGCCCTTACGAGCAAAGTGCGTCGCACCTTCCTTGACCTTCCCTGCTGCCATCTGCGATTGTGGTGACGCGTCCGTTTTATATTCTAAACGCAATGGGACGAAAAGTCAAGGAGTATACAAGGTCAGACAATGGGAGAAGAAGGGACCCAATGGGAATGAGGGGAGTTAGTAAGCCCCGCGCCCACGCAGGACAGCACCAAGGGTGTTAAACAGGATGCGCAAGTCTAGCCAGATGGTGTAATTACGGATGTAATGCATATCCAATCTCACCCGGTCCTCGTAGGTCAGGTCACTTCTCCCATTGACCTGCCATTGACCGGTAATCCCTGGTTTCACGGTGAGCAAGTTGTGTTTCCACTGGCCGAATTTGGCCCATTCCGGCGGTGAGATCATACGTGGCCCGACCAGGCTCATCTGCCCTTTCAGCACGTTGAGGAGTTGGGGTAGCTCGTCAAGACTGGTTTTACGCAGAAATCGGCCCAGGCGGGTAATGCGCGGGTCATTCTTCAATTTACCCGTGCGTGCCAGCTCCTCAGCCAGTTCCGGGTGCTGCTTCAGATATTCATCGGCATCTACCCTCATGGTTCTAAATTTGAAAGCGTCGAAGGTCTGACCTCCCGCTCCTAAAACCCGTCGCCGGTAAAGGGCCGGACCCGGGGAATCCAATTTGACCAGCAGAGCGATCAGAAGCAACAAGGGTGACAGGAGGATCAAGCCGACGGCAGCCCCGACGTAGTCTAAGGCGCCCTTCAGAAAGGCGTCTATGCCGGTGATGCGCAACCTGTTGAGGCTGACCAGGGGCACAGACCCGACCTCTCGGACGGTGGCGCTGGTGGTCAGGATTTCAAAGAGGCCAGGGGAGAGTCTGATCTCCACACGGCTACTGTTGTTGCTGAAAATACGGTATATGTCCAGAAGGGCCTCTCGGGACAGGGCAGTGGGTGCCACAATCAGTTCTTCGATGCCCTGCTCTTCCACCAGGGTTTTCAAAGTCCTACTGTTGCCGAGAACCGGCAGACCTTTGACCACGGTGCCCTGAGGGAGGGCGTCGTCAACAAAGCCCACGACGCGCACACCGGCTGTGGGGACAGTACAGAACTGCTCGGCCATGGCCTGGCCCTCCTGATTGGCACCGACGATCAGGCTGCGTTTGAGAAAGAAGCCGTGCCGGCGCAGGTGGTAGATCAACCGTCGGAAAGCGAAACGATAGGAGATGAGGGTCAACACCGAAAGGCTGAAATAAATCAGGAGCCAGCCCCGAGAGATGGG
>JBBIJG010000292.1:0-4344 GCA_037446095.1 Caldilineae bacterium | reverse complement strand
AGTTCGTCAAACACTATCAGGGCCGGGTACGCTACATCCAAATCTGGAACGAGCCCAACATCTTCCCCGAGTGGGGAGATCAGGAAGTCAACCCGGTCCAGTATGTGGAGTTGCTGAAAATCGCCTACCGGCGGGCGAAGGAGGCCGACCCTAACGTCTATGTCCTCAGCGCCCCCCTGGCCATCACTTTGGAGGATTTCCCTATCCGGCGCAATCTGAACGACCTGATTTTCCTGGAAGAGATGTACCAGGCTGGGGCCAAGGATTATTTTGACATTCTCTCGGCCAACGCCTTCGGCTTTGAGTATTCGCCTGACGACCCACCTGACCCCGGCGTGCTGAACTTTTCCCGCCTCCTCTTGCACCGGGAAATTATGGAAAGATACGGGGATACCGATAAGCCTGTCTGGATCAATGAGTACGGTTGGAACGCGGCCCCGGCCGATCCGCTGAATTTCCCCGAGGAGAAACTCCCCTGGAAGCGAGTAGACGAGGAACAGCAGGCTGAGTATACCCTGCGGGGCATTGAGAAAGCCAGAACCCACTGGCCTTGGGCAGGGGTTTTCAACATCTGGTACTTCAGGCAGGTGGGTAATTTCTCCCCCGAGCAGCCTGAGTACTATTTCCGAATGGTGGATGTTGACTTTACCCCCCGGCGCGTGTATTACGCGGTCAAGGATGCGACAGTGGCTCTGAAAGTAGCCGGAGCAGGTCACTACGAGGAGACCAATCCTGCTGTGGTGGCTGACTCTGGCTGGCAGGCTGTCATCGAGCCGCGGGCCAGTGGAGAGTCTCACCTGGTCAGCGAGGCGCCCGGGGCCAGCCTGTCCTTCACCTTCAAGGGCGATGCGGTAAACTTGCTCACCCGGCGGGATAGCCTAGCCGGACGGTTATTGGTCACCCTGGATGGGCGGGATGTGACCGGCCTGCCCGTGGACGAAAAAGGACGCTCCTACGTTGACCTTTATGAACCCGTAACCCAGTGGCAGACCTGGGTGCCCCTGGTGAGTGGAGCAGGGAATGGGCAGCACGTGTTACGCCTGACCGTCAGCGAAGAGAGCAACCCCGCCTCGGCCGGTCACCGTTGCAGCGTGGACGCTTTTCAGGTAGCTCTGGCCCCTCGTCCCCCGTTCCCTTACCTCCCGGTGGCCAGCTTAGGCCTGGGAGCCCTGGTCGCCACCTGGCTGCTCTATCGGGAGCTGAGGAGCAGGTAGCTAAGAAACAAATTCCCCGATAAGTATTTTCCCCTTTAGTTCCTCCGCATTCATTTCCTCAGCTCGCTCCAGGCTGACACATTCCTCTTTCATCAACCGCAGCAGTTCCCCTGGCTGTGGCATCTTGTTGCGCCGGCCATATTGGGTCGGACAGGGCGAGAGAACTTCGACAAAGGAAAAGCCCTCGTGGGTCAGCGCCTTCTTGAGGGAGCGGAGCAGGGGACGGATGTGGTAGATGGAATAGCGGGCCACGTAGGTCGCCCCGGCCCCGGCCACCAGACGACAGAGGTCAAAGGGTAGCTCGGTGTTGCCCTGGGGAGTGGTAGCTGTGCGGATGCCCAAAGGCGTGGTCGGCGTCACCTGGCCACCGGTCATGCCGTAGATGCGGTTGTTGGCACAGATGGCCGTCAGGTTCAGGTTGCGCCGGGCGGCGTGGATGAGATGATTGCCGCCGATGGAGGCCAGGTCCCCGTCGCCGCCGATGACCACTACCTTGAGGGCCGGATTGAAGAGCTTGGCCCCGGTGGCGAAGGCAATGGCCCGACCGTGGGTGACGTGCAGGGTGTCGGCGGCAAAGTGGGGGCTGGGAATCCAGGCCGCGCAGCCGATGCCTGAGACGAATAGCATCTCATCCATGTCCCATCCCAGTTCGGCGATGGCCCGCAGGATGGCTCCCAGCAGGATGCCATGTCCGCAGCCAGGACAGAAAGGCGTGGGAAAAGCCTCTGGACGGATGAAGGAGAGGATAGATGCTGTCGAGCCTTGAGTTCTCATAAGCCCATAACCTCCTGCATAGCCTGCCGGATCTCTGCGGGGGCGATGACCTCGCCATCGGTTCTGTGGTAACCCCGGGCCTGGGGAGCCATGCGTTGCACTTCGCGGAGAATCTGGCCCAGGTTCATCTCTGGCACCAGCACCGCCCGGCTGCGGAGGGCCAGTTTGCGCACGGCCTCTTCGGGGAAGGGCCATATCGTCTTGAGACGCAGAAGCCCGGCCCGTACTCCCCCCTGGCGGGCCACTTTGACGGCCCGCCAGGCGCTGCGGGCCGTGAAGCCAAAGGCAATCACCAAAATGTCCAATTCACCCTCATCGCAGAAATGCTCCTCCACTTCGATGATTTCGTCCAGGTGGTTGGTGACCTTTGCACTCAGGCGGGTCACCAGTTTCGCCTGAGCCTGGGCGCTGCTGGTGCGGCGGTAGCCCCATTCGTCGTGAGTGGAGCCGGTGACCAACAGTTTGTGGCCCTGGCCAAAGGCAGGCATGGGTGGCACCTCGGCCTGACCGAAAGGCGGTTCTTTGCCCTGGGGTCGAAGACGGTTGTAGATTCTCGTTTCAGCCGGGATATCCACGTTCTCCCGGAGGTGTCCCACAGCTTCCTCTGTCAGGAGGAAGACGGGCACCCGGAAGCGTTCGGCCAGGTTGAAGGCGCGGATGGTCTCGGTGTAGGCCTCCTCCACCGACCACGGGGAAAGGGCGATGATCTGGAAATCGCCATGAGCCCCCCAGCGGACCTGCATCATGTCGCCTTGGGCCGGACGGGTAGCCTGTCCGGTGGAAGGGCCAGCCCGCTGCACGTCTACCACGACTACCGGCGTCTCGGTGATGATGGCATAGCCAATGTTCTCCAGCATGAGCGTCAGGCCCGGACCTGAGGTAGCGGTCATGGCTTTAGCCCCGGCCCACGAAGCACCAATGCAGGAGGCGATGGAAGCAATTTCATCTTCCATCTGGATAAAGACCCGCCCCCCACCCAGCTCAGCGAAGCGCTCACAGATGCGCTCCATGATCTCGCTGGATGGGGTGATGGGGTAGCCGCCATAGTAATTGCAGCCTGCGGCGATGGCCCCTTCGGCGATGGCCTCGTCGCCTTGCAGAAAATAACGCCCTGGCTTGAGGACGCTTTCGACTGTGGTCCAACCTGTGTCACCCATTATTACACTCCATCGACTTTGATTTTGACCGAAAATCGAGTATAATGCTGACATCTGGAGATGTCAGCGATGCAGAACGAATATCTCAACTACCTCGTCAAGGCGCGAGAAAACCTGCGAATTGCTGAATACAGCTTTGAGCAAAAGTGTTTCAATGTCTGCGCCAGCCGTGCCTATTATGCCATGCTCCAGGCAGCCCTGGCGGCTTTGGCCGAAGAGGGCATCAGAGCACCAGGAGCAAAGATAGATCATGGATGGGTTCAAGCCAGTTTTAATGAGCGACTCATCAGGCGCAGGAAAGTGTACCCCCCAGGCTCGCTCCTATGTTGGTAGATGCCATGTCTGCTCGTCACGTGGCGGATTATGAAACACGGCTGGTCAGTCACAGAATGGCTAGCACAGCACTGCGGTCGGCCAGGACATTTGTTGAGGCTGTGTTGAGTACAGTGGAGGGAGAAGAATGAATTTTAAACAAGTCCAATTGATTGGAGAATTCAAGCGAGAAGTCAAAGAGCATTTCCCACACGTTACTGTTCTCAATCATTATGAAGCGACTGAAGAGGGAGGAATAGCCATTCGTATGGCTTCCCCTTACGAAGATGCTGTAGAAATCATGCATCGCATGAGCCAGAAATCAATAGAGATTCTGGAGACCTACGGTTACCTCATTTTCGTTGTGCCTCTGGAGAATGTAACGCCGGAAGAGTTGACAGCCATGATTGAGGACCTTCGTGCGGCCCGCGAGCAGGAGTTGGCCGAACTGGCCGCCTAGTTCACTCCCCTCCATCTTTCTCTTAGGTTTTGCCGTTCAAGACGGTGATAGCCAAATCCGGACACAATAATTCGCACTGGCGACAAACCGTACAATCCTCCAGGCGAGCGATCAGCACGGGGTGATGGCCCCTCTGGAAAGTGGCCTGGTCTATCTCCAACACCTTCCGGGGGCAAACTTCCACACAAATGTAGCAACCTTTGCACCAGTTGGGATTGATTTCGATGTTGGGCATTGGTCCATATCCTCTTTCGTTTTTGTGGATAAGCGTCGGTTTTATCCCTCCACTCGCCAGACATGGGTATAGACCCTCATCCGTTGTCCGCGCAAGTATCCGATCAAAGTGCAGTTGAGGTGTTCGGCCAACTCGACGGCCAGAGAAGTGGGTGAGGAGAGAGAAACGGCCACCGGCACCCCTAAACGCACC
>JBBIJG010000291.1:1580-4346 GCA_037446095.1 Caldilineae bacterium | reverse complement strand
CGGGTTTTGGGGCTGGCGAACCGGCGTAGCCGAAGGCAATGCCTTCGGCTACGCCAGGAGCTCGAATAGAAATTGCGGGGTGCAAAATGTAGGCTAAGGGGATAGGCCGCCATGACGGTCTGCCAGAAAGGACTGCCGCCGGCGTAATTCTTCTCCGACAATGGCCAACACTTCGTCAGTTTTCTCCAGAGGCTTAATCAAATAAGCATTGTAACGGATAGCCTTGATCACCGTTTCCAGCACAGGATAGTCCGTGGTCAGGATGACCACAATGTCTGCATCGTGCTGCTTGATCTGACATAGAATCTCCAGCTTATCCCCCGTTGGGGCCTTTATGTCAGCAATGACCAAGTCGAAACCCCCGGTCTGCATCTCGGTCAGCGCTTCATGGACATTGTAGACCACACTGACATGGTACCCGCTGTTCCGCAAGATGAGGCCCAGAGAATCGCCGGTAGTTCTTCCTTCGCCAATGACCCAAATGGACTCTCCGTTGTCATCTGGGCGCGCCATCTCCTAACCTCTACCTCGCAAGGGGTCTGCTATGATTATACCACCGCTGACCTTTCTTGTGGGTAAAGATTCAGTGGAGGTTCAGTTAAGGTTTGGTAACATAGGAGGCAGCCGGGTCTGGCGACGAGAAGTTACGGTTCTGCCCATGAGGAAACCGTCAGCAAGCCCAGAAGACAACGCGGGGTCTTCACCCTAATTAGACGTCAGCGCGTCCAGTTCATCGTAGATCGCTTCCCCCATCACTTTCATCCTGGTCCGGTGTATGGGAGCATAGCCCGCTGCAGCCAGTTCAGCCCTGGGGAAAGAGGCTTCGTCGGGTTTGTCAGACAGACCAAAGAGGAGGACCCCCCGCTCTCGCAGGAAACGGGCCAGGTCCATCACCTCACGGGTGAGGACAATCTCTTCGGCCAGGAGCCTAGCCGGGGCTGTTTCAGCCGGCAAGAAGTCCATGCGGGCCACCGTCTCCTCGTACTCTCGATAGCGGAAGCTTTTGAAAGGGGTGGGGTCTCCCCGCCGAAAGTTAGCGTAGACCTCCTGGTGTACGGGCAAAAGCTCGGACAAGGCCCTATCCCGCAAGCGTTCAGCACAGACCTCAATGAACTGGGCAAAGGTGCTCAACCGCCCGGCCGCCAGATCGGCTCGCAAGGTCTCGTAATCATAGATGCCGCCACCCACCATCAGGCAAATGTAGGTCAGGTAATCCTGGTTATCGGCCGTAAAGGGGTGGTAGGGAGGGTGCTTCAACTCATCGTAAACCGCTCGGAACCGCTTCATGTCAAACTGGCTGCCCAAGACCTCGACTACGGTGCGGCGCACGGCTTCCACCCGCGCCGCATCAATGGGTCCATCGTTGCGTCCCTTCGCCCCCATGGCCGTCTTATCCAGGTCAATGATAGCCGCCATCTCCTCATCCAAAGGGAAACCCTCTCCGAGTACGAAGGGCACAAAGTCCTTCAAAGCCTCCCAGCGGTTGGCGGTCATGACCCCCTGGTGGATGCTGACCTTTTTCGCTTCTTCCGGCTTCTCGGTGCAGATGATGCCCCGAATAGGCCGGTGCTGGCCCAAATTGGCCATAGCCGTGCCATCGTTCATCAGGGTGTCGCCGATGTAGAGGAGACGCTTCAGAGGGCACTTCGGGAAGCGCAGGGCCTGGGCTTGATCCAGAAAGTGGATGACAGCAGCGGCATAGTCGGGCTCCGTCTTGCGGGGAATGCGGTAGCTCGAGAGGCCAATTTCCTGCCAGATTTCCGGCAGGCCCCGCAGCCGCTTATCGGCTGGCTCCAGATTACGATAGACAACCAAGTCACCCAAAGTGGCCTGAAGGTTCGTTCGTTCGGTCATGTCCTCTCCTTTTTAGCACCATCGTCCGCTTTGCGAGTCCAAGTATACAACACTCCACCCCCCCTTGTCAAACGCAGCACTCAGGGGCAGAGGCAGAGAGCCCGGCCAAAGAGGAGAGACTTTGGGTTTGCCTTGCCACGTTGTTTGTGATAAAATACCAAGCGAGGATCTGTGATCCGCACGGCCAAGGAGATAAATTACCCCGCTCGGATCGCCCGGGTCGTAAGGCGGGAGGCCATCCCACCCCCGAGAGACTGGGATCTCAAGAATGGGACTCGGATGAGCGTAGTTGATGAGATCAAGGAAAGACTGGATATAGTTGACGTCATCTCCGGTTATGTCTCCCTCACAAAAGCGGGGCGCAACTTCAAGGGACTGTGTCCCTTCCATGCTGAGAAGACGCCCTCTTTCATCGTCTTCCCCGAAACCCAGAGCTGGCACTGCTTTGGCGCCTGCGGCACAGGGGGTGATGTCTTCAGCTTCATCATGAAGCGAGAGAACCTGGAGTTTGGCGAGGCCCTGCGACTGCTGGCCAGGCGAGCTGGAGTGGAACTGGCTCCCAGAAGTCCAGCCGAAACCGCTGAGGAGAAGCGTAAAGAACGCCTGCGGGAGATCAACGCCGCTGCCGCCCAGTACTTCCACCACCTGCTCCTGCAATCGGAGGAAGGGGCCCGGGCCAGGGAGTATCTGGCCAGGCGAGGGATCGCCCCGGAAACCATCGCCGCTTTCCAGTTGGGCTATGCTCTGAACGCCTGGGAAGCTCTGAAGGGACACCTGGTCAACCGGGGTTACGAAGTGACCGAGATCCTGGTCGCCGGCCTCATCATCGAACGAGAGGGGGGCGGCTACTATGATCGTTTCCGTGGGCGGCTGATTTTCCCCATCCGCGATATGAATGGCCAGGTTATAGGC
>JBBIJG010000291.1:0-1565 GCA_037446095.1 Caldilineae bacterium | reverse complement strand
ACGACAGCCTGCCTAAATACCTCAACTCTCCGCAGACCCCCCTTTTCGACAAGAGCAGCGTCCTTTACGGCCTGGACCTGGCCAAAGGAGCCATCCGCCGGGAAAACATGGCCGTCATCGTCGAAGGCTACATGGATGTGCTGATGGCTCATCAACACGGGCTCGCCAATGTGGTCGCTTCGCTGGGCACAGCCCTGACGGAAGCTCAACTCAGACTCTTGAAAAGGCTGACCAAGAAGTTCACCCTGGCTCTGGATGCCGACGCCGCCGGCGACCAGGCCACGCTACGGGGTCTGGCCCTGGCCAGGGAAACCCTGGATCACCAGGTAGTCCCGGTCCTTACCCCAGGCGGCCTGATCAATTACGAAGGCCGTCTGGAGGCTGAAATTCGCATCCTCACCTTGCCCGAAGGCCAAGACCCCGACGAGGTCATCAGAGAGAACCCGGAACGCTGGCACCAGTTGGTGCAGACAGCTCTCCCGGTCGTTGATTACTACTTTAAAGCCCTCACCTCGGACCTGGACCTGAACCTGGCCAAAGGCAAATCCGAAGCTGTACGGCGATTGCTGCCCATCATTCAAGAGATCACCGATAGCATAGAGCAGACCCATTACCTTCAGAAATTGTCACGCCTGGTCAAGGAGGATGAAAGGAAACTTCAGGCCAGGCTGAAAAGCAAGGGCAAAAAGCCGACAGGACTAGCCCTGCCGAAAAGGGGAGGCCCTCTTTCAAGCCTGCCTGGACTGCCTGAAGCTGAGAAATATTGCCTTTTGCTGTTTCTGAAGGAACCCGCACTGATCCTGGAAGTGGAGTCCCTGCTGCAAGAATTAAACCTTGAGAGCCTGGCTCCGGATGACTTCAATCAGATCGAAAACAGGGAGATCTTTGTCGCCTGGTGTGAATATCTGAAAGATCGAGAAAATGGTTTTGATTTGGAAGAGTTTCAACAGAGGCTGGAGCCACCTTTGCAAGCCTACCTTTCAAGACTGCTGACCGAATACATTCCATCCGAAGATGAAGCCGCCAAAGACATAGGTCGGAGTGTTTTGAAGCTCCGGGAGCGCAAACTGAAGGCCCAGAATGAGATGCTGCCTTTCCTTCAGTCAGAGGCCGAGGAACAAGGCGATGGGGAAGCCCTGAAACGGTATAAACAAATGGTCGCTGACAATGCCAGCCAGTTGGGGAAAATACAGCACGCGCTCAAGGTCCGGGCACCCTTTGGCCGAAAGGAAGCCCCTCATGAGGGGCTGTGAAAGGAGCCAGGCCTGGGGAGACCTGGGAGTACCCAAGCCCTCGAACTGCTGGGCAGACGTGGAATTTTTGGAAGCAGTTGTATACCTGAGAGGCTGACAAACAATGAAGCGATCTAAACAGGGGTCAGGTGTGGAGGAATTGTTCGCCAGAGATGAGGAGGAAGAACACCTCAACCCGGAGGATGTTCTGGAGCCCCTTTCCGAGATAGAACCGATGGAGCCTCTCTATGAGCTCTTCGACCAGGAAGAGATAGATGGGAGCGAGGAGAGCTTACTGGAGGAGGATGACCTGGCCGACGTAGAGGGGATCCT
>JBBIJG010000290.1:0-4346 GCA_037446095.1 Caldilineae bacterium | reverse complement strand
CTCTAATCGAGCCATCTGCCCTCGGCCACTAAATCGTTGTTCAAAGTCCAAGTGGATATTGCCAAGCCGATAATAGGACATACGAAGAATGCGCTGACCTGAGAGAACTGGGAAGAGGCTACCTCTGCTATGGCCACTACTCCTACGAAGTCGTTTTCCAGCGGCAGTGGTAGTTACGAGCGGGTCTGATCCCCAAGGTGTGGGGGAAGGTTTCCCCCTGGTAGGAGGAAAGGCTAAGTAGCTCGCCAAAAGTTTTTCCCACTTTTGGGCAAGCCTTCGACGGGGGTGCAGGGGGCAGCGTCCCCTGCCGGGGGGCCTTAGGGGGTGTTCCCTCACTCATTAGCTATCTTGAAAGAGATCAACCCGAATGAAGATGTATCCCTTGACCATGACTCTGAACGGCCAAAAGGTCACGGTGGAGATAGAGCCGTCTGATCTGCTGGCCTACGTGTTGCGTGACAGATTGGGCCTGACCGGCACCAAAATCGGCTGCGACGAAGGCGAGTGCGGGGCCTGCACGGTGATCCTGGACGGCCGGGCCGTTAACTCCTGTCTTCTGCCAGCCATGAAAGCCGACAGTTGCGAGGTGATGACAGTCGAGGGCCTGGCTCAAGGCGGAGAACTGGACCCCTTGCAGCGGGCTTTTATTGACAAGGGAGCCGTGCAGTGCGGTTATTGCACGCCGGGCCTGCTCATGTCGGCCAGAGCCTTGCTGGACGAGAACCCTCACCCCAGCGAGCAGGAGATCAGGGACGCCATCGCTGGCAACCTCTGCCGCTGCACGGGTTATCTCCAAATCGTCGAAGCCATTAAAGAAGCTGCTCGCTAGCTCTCGGTTTTCCTACTCACGGCAGATTGGCAACCCGCCGCCAGGCTATCTGGATTAGGAGGGGAGCCCTTGCAAAAGTCCCAAGGATGGCTGAACGCTCAAAATGCCATCAGCCTTTACATCCACATTCCCTTTTGCCGGGCCAAATGCACCTATTGCGACTTCAACTCCTATCCTGGCCTGGAACCTCTCTTCAAGAAATATGTGCGCGCTTTGCAAGCCGAGGCACGGTGGGTCAGCCGGGGGCGTTCCGTGAAAGTGAATACGATTTACCTGGGGGGCGGCACGCCAACCGTGCTGCCCCTTGCGCTTTTAGGCCAGGTCCTGGATGCCTGCCGCGAGCATTTCACGGTGACTGAGGGGGCTGAGGTCACCGTGGAAGCGAACCCTGGCACGGTGGATGGGGATTATCTGGCAGGATTGCTGGAGATGAAGGTAAACCGCCTCAGCCTGGGCGTGCAGAGCTTCCACGACGACGAACTGCACCTCCTGGGCCGCATCCACACCTCCACCCAGGCCGTTGAGAGTTATGGCCTAGCCAGGCAGATCGGTTGGAACAACATCAATCTCGACCTGATCTACGGCCTGCCTCAGCAGACCCTCAGCCGTTGGCAGGCCACTCTGCGGCGGGCTATTCACCTCCAGCCGAACCACCTCTCCCTTTACTGCCTGACCGTGGAGGAAGACACTCCTCTGGGACACCGCATCGCTCGGGGAGCATTGCCTGTCCCTGACCCCGACCTGGCTGCTGAGATGTACATCCTGGCCGAGGAGATGCTAGACAGGGCTGGCTACGTTCATTACGAAATTTCCAACTGGGCTCAGCCCGGCTATGAGTGCCGTCACAACCTGACCTATTGGCGCAACCGGCCCTACCTGGGCCTGGGAGCGGGGGCGCACTCCCGTTGGGACCGGAAGCGCTGGTACAACGTCCTGTCTCCTCTAGAGTACATCACCCGGTTAGAAACAGACCGACAAGGGCCTTCCTCTCCCGCTGTGAAGGAAATAGAGGAGCTCGACGAAGCGCTGGAGATAGGAGAGACGATGATTTTGGGGCTGAGATTGGTGCAGGAAGGGGTGAGGTTTGCGGATTTTAAGGAGCGCTTCGGACAAGAGCTGATGGCGGTCTATGGCCAGGAAATCAGAGAGATGGAGCAGGTAGGGTTGCTGACAGTGGACGGGGAGCGAGTGCGGCTGACGGCACGGGGACGGCTGCTGGGCAATGAAGTGTTTCAACAGTTCCTGCCCGAACCGTAGCTGTGGGGCAAGATGGCTTGCCCTACAGGGCCTGGTTGCCTTGCCTGGCTAGGGCTTTCACCCGCTCGAAGGCTGTGACATCCCACATCCCCGAGAGGAAGGGATAGGCGGACTCGTTGTGCAGCAGCGGATCGGCCTGGGGGTCGAGCCCCCAATGGCGGACGGCATGCTCCCACTCAGCGGTGCCGGGAATGGGAGAGTAAAGGGCCACCTCGACCGTGGCTCCGCATTGGTGGGCAAAGGCGATGCTCTCCTCCACCTCGTTGAGGGGCCGCCCAGGCAGACCCAGCATGACATAGGCGGTGATGTCTGCGGCTTGGAACCCGACTGCTCTCAGGATAGCCACGGCGCGGCGGAAGCCCTCGTTGGTGACCTTGCCCCCGCTCCGACGCTGCTCTTCTGGATTGCGGCTCTCCAGCCCCAGTCGCACTGTCTTGAACCCGGCCTGAAACATCTTGGCTGCCAAACTCTCGTCTATCCATTCAGCGTGCAAACCGTTGGGGGTGTGGAAGCGGCAGTCAAGCCTCCGAGCTATCAACTCGTCCAGGATGAGGTGGAGGTGCTGTTGGGCATTGACCAGCAGAGCATCGTCGTAGAAGGCAAAGTCACGCACGCCCAGCTCGGTGCGGCACCATTCGATCTCGGCCACGACTTGATGAGGGCTGCGTTGCCTGAAGCCCTGGGGATTGAGGAGATGGGAGGCGCAGTAGGTGCAGCGGTAAGGACAGCCTTTGGAAGTGAGGACTGCCACGTAGCCCTGGTTGCGGCGCAGGTCGTGGGCGGGAAAAGGGTAACTGTCCAGAGTGCTGTACCGGTCATAGCGGGAGGAGTGGCAGCTCAGCGAGTCAAGGAGGCGAAGGGTTGACAATTCTCCTTCGCCACGGATGATGAAATCTGCGCCCGACTTCTGTCGGGCGTGGTCAGGGCAGAGGGTGGCATAGACCCCGCCCAAGATAACGGGCACCTCGGGCCAGCGGGCCTTGGCCCGGCGGATGGCTTCAAAGGAGCCGGGGTACCAGTAGGTCATGCCTGAGGTGACGAGGATGGCATCAGGCCGGGGCTGACGGTCCAATTCGGCCTCGAATATCTCCACAGGCAGGCCATAGCGTCCGTAGCGGCGGGGCACATGATTCAGGACCGCAGGCTTATCGAGGAAGGTCTTATGGAACTTGCCACAGCCGTATGGGTTGCTTTTGGGGGTCTCTCTCCCCTGGAGCTTCAGCAGGTCGGGATGCCAGCGGTCCAGACAGTCCACCAGGCTCAAGGTGTAGCCGTTCTCCCGCAGCACGGCGGCCACCGAGAGAAGACCCAAGGGATCGATCCATTCGTCGTAGGCGGCAAAATCGCAGATCCAGGGGTTGATGAGCAGGACGTGGCCTTTAGTCGGCATGGTTGGATTATAGCACGGCTGGCTCAGTCTGGCAAGGCCCCTGGACTGGCGAATCTGTCCGTTGCCAGCCCCATGTTTGACGTCCAGAGTTGCACTCCGGAAACCGTTTCTGCGGTTTGACGCTGCTCGCGGAGTGGCTTCCCCACTACGGGCGAACTGTTGTGCAAGCCCTTCCCCCCGTTCCGGTTGACATTGGTCCCCATTTATGTTATATTTGTAATAGGGTGCCCAAGCAGGCCAGGCGGTCGCGGATGGCGCCACGCCATCTGAGGAAAGTCCGAGCTCCACAGAGCACGGTGCTGGGTAACACCCAGGCGGGGTGACCCGACGGAATAGTGCAACAGAAAGCAGACTGCTGGCTTCGGCCAGCGATGGTGAAACGGTGGTGTAAGAGACCACCAGCAGCCCCAGTGATGGGGTTGGCTAGGCAAACCCCACCGGGAGCAAGGCCAAGCAGGAGGGAAGGCGCCTGGCGCCGGGAGGCTGCTCGTCTCCCTCGACCTCCGGGTAGGCTGCTTGAGACGGCGGGCAACCGTCGTCCCAGATAGATGACCGCCACCCTGGTTCGCCAGGGGACAGAACTCGGCTTATCGGCCCGCTTGGGCACCTGCAATGGGTTCTTTTGTTCTTTTCAGGCGGTCCTTGGTGACAAGGCTCTTTCAGAATGCCCGATTATGGGACCAGAAAGAGCCCGTGTCACCAATGGTTCGCTCTTTTTGCCTGCCCAAGTCCAAAAAAATCACGCGACGATCGCGCGACGGTCTCCCTATAGAGTGTTGGTGGCCTGGTTCCGCCCGGACGTTTCACGTCCGGGCTGAAAGAGCGAAGCCCTGCGGGCTGAAATCCAGCCCCCGAAGGGGGCTTTGCCCG
>JBBIJG010000289.1:0-4358 GCA_037446095.1 Caldilineae bacterium | reverse complement strand
ATCAAAAGCTGCGCCTTGGGCTGCACCAGGTCCATAGCTACGACCTGATCACCTTCCGCTAGCTTAATGGCCATCACCCCTGCGGCAGCCAATCCCATCGGGCGCACATCTTCCTCGGAGAAACGAATGGCCTGCCCGTTCTTGGTGACCACGATGATCTCCTGGCCTCCCTGGGTCAGCCGGGCCCAGGCCAGTTCGTCGCCCCGGTCCACACTCATGGCCGTTACCTCGCCTTTAGCGGCTGCCTCTGTCAAGTCGGCCAGGCTGAGGCGTTTGATCTTGCCCCCTCGCGTGGTCAGGACCAGGTATCCTTCCTCTCCGGCCTCCCCCGGCAGGGCCAGCACGGCTGTCAGTTTCTCCCCTCGCTCCAGCGGCCACAGGCCGGTTACCGATGCTCCGGCGCTGCGCTGTTCGGCCGGAGGGATCTGATGGACGGGTAACAGGCAGGCCCGCCCCCTGGCGGTGAAGAAAGCCAGGCTGTCGCGGGTGTTGGTCAACAGCAGGAACTGAGGAGCATCCTTGCCCTGCCCTTTGGGGGCGATGGCGCGCTTCCCGGCCACCGACTCCCTCTTGATAAACCCACCCCAGGTGATGGAAACGAGTACCTCTTCTTCCGGCACGAGCTCGCGGGCCGTCAGTTCCCCTTTCTCCCGTTCAACGATCTGAGTACGTCGCGCATCGCCATATTTCCTTTTGAGCTCCAGCAGTTCCTGCTTGATCAGGGCCAGCATCTTCAGCGGGCTGCGTAGCAACCCCTCCAGGTGTTGGATGAGCTGCTGCTTCTCTTTGTATTCTTCTTCCAGCTTCTTGCGCTCCAGGGCCGCCAGGCGCCTGAGGGGCATGTCCAGGATGGCCTGAGCCTGCGCCTGAGTGAGTTTGAATTTACGTTGCAGGTTGGTGCGAGCGGTGTCGGCGTCCCGCGAGCGACGGATGGTGGCGATGACCTCATCATGATGGGCCAGGGCGATCAGCAGGCCCTCCAGGATGTGAGCCCGCTCTTTGGCCCTGGCCAATTCGTAACGGCTGCGCCGGACGACAATCTCCAGGCGGTGTTCAATGTAGTGCTGCAGAACTCGCTTCAGGGGCAGCAGGCGCGGTTCACCTTTGACCAGAGCCAGCATGCGAATACTGAAAGTATCTTGCAGGGGGGTGAGCTTGAAAAGACGGCTCAACACCTGGCGAGGCTCCACAGTGCGCGTCAATTCGATGACCAGGCGCATGCCTTGCCGGTCCGATTCGTCCCGTAGATCGGCGATGCCTTCGATGCGCCCATCCCGGGCCAGTTCGGCGATGCGCTCGATGAGGCGGCTCTTATTGACCTGGTAAGGCAACTCGGTCACCACAATGCGGTGCCGGCTGCGGCTCATCTCTTCGATGTGGGCCTTGGCCTGAACGGTGATCTGTCCCCGCCCCAGGGCATAGGCACTGTGGATGAGATCGGGTTGTTCGCCATCTCCGCTTTCTTCACCGTAGCGATAGACGATGCCTCCGGTGGGGAAATCGGGGCCTTTGATGAATTGCATCAAGTCCTCGGTTGAAATGTCGTCCAGTTTCTTGTAATGGTCAATCATGTAAACGAGGGCATCGCAAACCTCTCCCAGGTTGTGCGGCGGGATGTTGGTGGCCATGCCCACGGCGATGCCCGAGGAACCGTTGACCAGGAGGTTGGGGAAGGCCGCCGGCAGGACCAGGGGTTCGGTCAGGGTGCCGTCAAAGTTGGGGCCAAAGTCCACCGTTTCCCTTTCGATGTCGGCCAGCATTTCTTCGGCGATGGGGGTCAGGCGGGCCTCGGTGTATCTCATGGCGGCCGGGTTGTCGCCGTCAACAGAGCCAAAGTTGCCCTGACCGTCCACAAGGGTGTAGCGCATGGAAAAGTCCTGCGCCATGCGCACCATGGCCTCATAGACGGCCTGGTCCCCGTGAGGGTGATACTTCCCCAAAGTCTCCCCGACGATGCGTGCGCTCTTCTTGTAGGGGGCGTTAGGCCGCAGTCCCATGTCGTACATGGCGTAGAGGATACGGCGGTGCACCGGTTTCAGCCCGTCGCGCACATCGGGCAAGGCCCGCGCCACGATGACGCTCATGGCGTAGTCCAGGTACGCCTCCTGCATCTCCGTATCAATGTCAACCAGTCGTACGTTTCCGATTTCCATAAAGGCTATTCCTCCGCCCGATAATCATACGATATTTCGGGACAATTGTCAAAGGGGTGCGTGAGGCTGTGTTGCTTCCAGGTTGAAACTATTGTATAATACGCCTTGCTTTAGACTGACCGAGCTGGAGCCCGGCGTCGGACAACATGCTGCCAGTTGTGGAATCCGGACTGGCGCGATGTAGAGTTTGCTCCGCGCCTGCTGGAGGGAAAATAATCGTGACAGAGAGGTCCAATAGCGGTATGTCTTTGCCAAAAGATTGAGAATGAAGGGAGCCAAAAGCGGATGGACCCCCTACTGCAATTTCTGCTGGTTTTAGCCATCATTGTGATCGCTGCCAAAGGTTCTGGATACCTAAGCACCCGCCTGGGACAGCCGGCTGTCCTGGGTGAATTGTTCGTTGGGCTTATCCTGGGTCCTACGGTGCTGGATATGCTGCACTGGCCTGTGTTTGGCGACGAGCATCTGGGAGAGACCCTCGGCTACCTGGCCCACCTGGGCGTTCTGTTTCTGATGTTCATCGCCGGGCTGGAGGTGGACATCGAAGGGATGACCCATGCCGGGCGGCCGGCGGTGCTGGCTGGCGTCGCGGGGGTGATAGCTCCAGTAGCCCTGGGGATGGCGACGGCGCTGCCCTTCGGCTTTGACCTGCAACGGAGCCTCTTCGTGGGCCTGGTGTTGTCTGCCACCAGCGTCAGCATCTCGGCCCAGACCCTGATGGAGCTGGGGGTGTTGCGCAGTCGGGTAGGCGTGGCTCTCCTCGGTGCAGCCGTGGTGGACGACGTGTTGGTGATCTTGCTCCTCTCCCTCTTCGTTGCTTTGATAGGAGGCGGAGGTGGAGGCATCGTTGCGGTCCTCTGGGTGCTGCTACAGATGGCTGTCTTCCTGGGACTGGCCCTCGGGCTGGGGGCGTGGGTCATTCCCCGCCTGGGTTCTCTGGTAGACCGGCTACCCATCAGCGAGGGGGTGATGGCTCTGACGATTGTGGTCACTTTGCTGTACGCCTGGGCGGCTGAGATCGTGGGAGGTATGGCGGCCATCACCGGGGCGTTTCTGGCCGGGCTGTTCTTCGCCCGGACGCCCCTGCGGCCGCACATCGAGGCCAGAATGCACACCCTGGCCTATTCCTGGCTGGTGCCGGTCTTTTTCGTAAGTATCGGCCTGGAGGCCAATGCCCGGGCCCTGGGCCTCGGAGGACTGCCTTTCGCCCTGCTCATTATCGTTGTGGCCGTGCTCTCCAAGGTGCTCGGCTGTGGGCTTGGCGCCCGGTTGGGAGGTTTTTCCAATGGCGAAGCCCTGCGGCTGGGCGTAGGCATGGCCTCCAGAGGCGAGGTAGGGCTCATTGTGGCTTCGGTGGGTCTGAGCGCTGGCCTGATTGGGGAAGAGATTTTTGCTGGTGCGGTGCTCATGGTTCTGGCAACCACGTTGCTCACCCCCATCATGCTGCGGGCACTCTACCCGGAGGCCGCCGGCCCACCGGAGCCGACTGAGGGCGCCAGAACCTAAATGAATTAAGGAGAACCAGTATGGCACATTTAGTCGTTTTTGTATTGGATAACTTGGAACAGTGCCCTGCTATTCTGGATGCCTGGGAAGAAGCCGGAGTCCCGGGGGTGACCATTCTGGAGAGCACCGGTCTGGGGCGTCTGCGGGGCGTGTTACAGGATGACCTGCCTTTGTTCCCTTCTCTGCGCGAT
The DNA here is from genome assembly GCA_037446095.1 of Caldilineae bacterium. GTDB lineage: Bacteria > Chloroflexota > Anaerolineae > E26-bin7 > E26-bin7 > E26-bin7. Next base: position 508 of record JBBIJG010000289.1, on the reverse strand, counting down.
CTCCTGGTCAGTCGGGAGTTGCACCATCGGACCCTTTTCACCGTTATCGAGGACGAGGCAACGCTGGAACGGGTGATCGCCGCCACAGAGCGGGTCATCGGTGATTTTACCCGCCACCACACCGGACTCCTGTTCGTCGTCCCTGTGGTCCGGGTGCTGGGACTGGAGAAACGAGATTAGGGGGAACCATGAAACCCATCTATGTGAGAGATGAGTCGGTCTGCGTCGAAATATCTTCTCACGACGGTGGGGCCTTAGGACCATAACCGCATTTGTCATTCTGAGTCGGCCATGGCCTGCCGTGCCATTCTAAAGAGCAGAAACTGCCTGGTGTCATGGCGGGGAGGCCGCAGGCCGACGAAGCAATCTCCAAGTTGCGAGTTGGAGATTGCTTCGCCCCGGCGGGGCTCGCAATGACAGCAGGTTTCTGAGCCTATTTCCCGCACCCTTGGCATCTAATCCACCTCCAAAAGCATTTTTGAGAGTCGGAGTGGAGCCTTTAGGCGGG
>JBBIJG010000288.1:612-4358 GCA_037446095.1 Caldilineae bacterium | reverse complement strand
GGATCGGCTACGATCACCGCACCGAGGTCCAGGGTGAGACGCTCCCCGACGGCGTTGTGGTCAATGGCTCCTGGCTGACAGGCCGCCACGCAGGCCAGACATTCGGAGCATACCCCGCAAGACAGGCAACGCTCAGCTTCAGCCACGGCCTGCTCCAGAGTGAAACCCAGGTTCACTTCGGCAAAACCCGATCGTTGAGCCAGGGGCAAACGGGGCATCTGGGTCCGTGGCCTCTGCACAGGCTGCTCAGGGGTGTAATACACGATGTCCGCAAGGTCGGGCCTCTTCGGAGCCCGTCCCGCCGCCAGGTCCTCACCTCGCAGGTAGCGGAGAATGGACTCGGCGGCGCGTCGTCCGGCAGCGATGGCCTCGATGACGCTGGCCGGGCCGCTGACAGCATCACCGCCAGCAAAGACTCCGCGCACATCGGTCTGCAAGGTCACCGGATCGGCCACGTAGGTGCCACCCTGCGTCAGAGACAGGCCCTCAAAGGGGGCCTCCACTGTCTGGCCGATGGCTACCAGCAGGGTATCGCATTCCAGGATAAACTGGGAGCCAGCAACAGGCACAGGGCGACGCCGTCCGCTCGCGTCGGGTTCGCCCAACTCCATGCGGATGCATTCCAGGGCAGTGAGCACGCCATCTCGACCCAAGGCCCGCACGGGGGCAGTCAGGTAATGGAAATGAATCCCCTCTTCTTCGGCTTCCTGGATCTGCCAGGGTTCGGCGGGCATTTCGGCCCGGGTGCGCCGGTAGAGAACGGTGACTTCTTTCCCTCCCATCCGTCGGGCCACCCTGGCCGAGTCAATGGCTACATCGCCGCCGCCGACGACCATGACCTTTTCCCCCAGGCGAGGGGGAGAGGCCGCGCCCACTCCCATAGCAGCGAGATTCACAGTGCGCAGGAAGGCCACACTGGAGAAGACGCCCTGCAGGTCTTCCCCAGGGATGCCCAAAGCCTGGCCCCGATGGGTCCCCACGGCGATAAAGACGGCGTCGTATTCCTCCCGCAGCTGCTGCAATGCGGCCTGATCCACCGGGTGGTTGAGGTGAATCGTCACCCCCAGGGCTTCGATGGCCGCGATCTCTTGCTGCAACACCTCCGGCGGCAGACGATAGCCGGGGATACCCACAGCCATCATGCCTCCGGCCACGGGCAGGGCTTCAAAGACTTCGCTGGGGATGCCCTGGCGAGCCAAAAAAAAGGCCGCCGTCAGGCCGGCAGGGCCGGCCCCAACGATGGCCACTCTGCGAGAGGGGAGCGAAAGCGAAGGAGCAGTGGGCGCGCTCTGGGATCTAGCGAGGTCCTCTTCCCATCCCCGGTCGGCTACGAATCGCTTCAGGGCGCAGATGGCCACCGGCTCATCCACCTCGGTGCCACGCCGACATTTCTCCTCACAGGGGTGATGGCACACCCGACCCAGGACACGGGGGAAGGGCACTGCCTCATAAATGAGCTCCAGGGCTTCCTGGAAGCGGCCTTGAGCGATAAGGGCCACATAGCCCTGGACATGAATGTCACCAGGGCAGGCTGCCCGGCATGGCGCCATCCCCCGCTTCTCAATGATAAAGACATTGGGCACAGCTCTGTACCCGGCCGGGGTCGGGTGAGCGCCGTCCGGGGCTTGGATGGTTGAAGGCGCATCGAGACCAGAAGAGGGGCCGAAGATGGCTTTGCGAGGCCGGCCGTTGACAAGAATCGTCACCGGGCAGACCGGCTCACAGTCCCGGCAGGCAGTACACCTGGCCGGGTCTACATAGCGCGGGCCGTATTGGATCTCAACCCGAAAATCTCCCCGCTGACCGGTCAGGCCGGTCACCCTGGCCCCGGTCAAAACGGTGATGTCAGGATGTTTGGCAGCCTCCAGCATCTCGGCTGTCAACTGATGTGGAGCCTGCTCCCTCTCCTTCTGGCCGAGAAACGGCGCTCCTTCCACCCAATAGACTGGAATGCCCGACTGGGCCAAGTCGAGGGCCGCCCGCAAACCAGCCTGGTTACCTCCGAGCACCAAAACACCTTTGTTTGGCATCAGATTCCTTTGAGGCACATGTTTTCTCTATGCTGTATATTCCTTAAACCCTCGCCCTGTCTTCTTGCCCAGTTCTCCTGCCTTTACCTTTTGGTAGAGCAAGTCCACAGGGTGGAAGCGGGGGCCGAATTGTTTCTCCAACTCCTCCAGCTTCTGCACGACGACATCCAGGCCCAGGGTATCAGCGTATTCCAGAGGGCCCATACGCACCACCTGGCCGTCCTCCTGGCGCACCTGCATCCCCAGCCCGGCCATGCAGGCCAGGTCAATATCGTTAATGTTGGCGATCTCGTCCATAACGCACAGCGCGGCTTCGTTCACCATGGGCATCATCAGACGTTCGGCGGTGAATGAGGTGCCGGTGATAGCGCCTGGCTGAGCTTGAATTTCCCTGATCATTTCCCTGACCGGTTCGTCGGTCTGGTCGCCGTAGCCATAGAAACCAGCTCCGGCTTTCTCGCCCAGACGCCCCGCCTGGTAGAGCTTTTCCAGGAGCGGAGGTACGGCCAGGCCCCCTTTCTTAGAAGCCATGTACACCGCCGTGTGATAACAAACACCGATGCCGACCATATCCATCAAGGTGAAGGGGCCCATCGGCCAACCGAATTCGGTCATAGCCGCATCAATCTCCGACGCCGTGGCTGCCCCTTCCTGCAAAGAGAGGATGGCCTCAAAGAGGTAAGGCACTAAAATCCGGTTGACCAGAAAGCCCGGGCATTCCTTGACGACGACCGGGATCTTGCGCAGTTCTTCACTGAACCGCACCACGTCATCAACGGTCTCCTGAGCGGTGTCCGGGCTGCGCACTACTTCTACCAGCTTCATAAGGTGAGCCGGGCTGAAGAAGTGCAGGCCGACCACCTTGTGGGGGCGTTTGGTGACCGAACCCATCTCCTGAATGGAGAGCGCCGAGGTATTGGAAGCCAAAATGGTCTCCGCCGGGCAGACCTGGTCTAACTCGGCAAAGACCTGTTGTTTCACTTTCATGTCCTCCGGCACAGCCTCAATGACGATGTCTACATCGGCGAATTCGTCGTAAGAGAGGGTGGGAATGACCAGGTCTATCTTTTCCTGCATCGTGGCGGCCGTCATCTTACCTTTGTCCACCCGCCGCTGGTAGATCGCACGGATGGCGTCCAGGCCCCTGTCCAGCATGGCCTGGTCAATGTCTTTCAGCACCACGGGCAGGCCGGCGTAAGTGATGACCTGAGCAATCTCGGCGCCCATGAAGCCTGCACCGACAACCGCTGCCTTAAAGATATACATCTCGACCTCCTACTGCATTTTGTGACTGTCACCCCGCCTGGATTGGCGATCCTCCAACTCGCTGCGCAGGCCCCAATTTGTATCGCTGGATTACCCCATCCGGGGGGCAGGCGAATCGTTACCATGTTTTAAGAGGCATGGCTGCCTCGGGATTATCAAGGCGCATGAAATAGAGCCAGCGGTCCGGATACCTGGCGAAAGCAGCCTCATTGGCCTGTCCCAGAGTTGTGCCCACGAAATAGTCACCGCTATCCGGCTCGATGGCTACCAGGCCCTCTTGTCCCTTCAGCTCATCCTTGATCCTCTCATACACCTCTCTGGCTTTGGCGGCGAACGCCTCCCTGGTCGCTTTATCTCTGTACATATCCATTACTGAGGACATCGAAACCCTCCTGTCGCTTTCACTCGATGGTTACATCTTTCGTGTCAAAATTCACCTTTGTAGCCGTA
>JBBIJG010000288.1:0-592 GCA_037446095.1 Caldilineae bacterium | reverse complement strand
GTAGCGAGCAGACCGTTGAAACCGGTATTCACGAGAGCCCAGATTGTCGCGCCACCCTTGGCTCCCATAACCGTAGCCTCGACTCGGGGCTGGCCGAACTCCTCAACTCCGACTCACTTCCTTTCGAGGATAATCGTCCCGCCCTGCCCTCCGCCGACGCAGGCCGTGGCCAGCCCCAGAGTGGCGCCTCGCCGGATCATCTCGTACAATAGGGTGACCACAATGCGGGTGCCGGTGCAGCCCACGGGATGTCCCAGAGCGATAGCCCCACCGTTGGGGTTGACTTTATCCCAGTCCCAGCCGTCTTTCTCCAGTTCGATGCCCACGGCCAGGCTCTGCGCGGCAAAGGCTTCGTTCAGCTCGATGACATCCATGTCCGTCAACCGGAGGCCCGCCCGTTTCAGGGCCAGGGGGATAGACCGGGTGGGACCGATCCCCATGATCTCCGGTGGCACGGCGGCATAGGCATAACTGCGAATATATGCCATAGGCTTCATCCCCAGGGCTTCGGCTTTCTCTTTGGTCATCACGATCACCGCCGCGGCTCCGTCGGCGATAGGGCAGGCATTGGCGGGCGTGATCGTGCCGCCTT
>JBBIJG010000287.1:0-4370 GCA_037446095.1 Caldilineae bacterium | reverse complement strand
GCGGTATTGGCTTAAGGCGGGGCCTTATCGCTCAGGAGGCTGATGACTCACTTATAGGGAGAATTGTTATGTACAAGAAGCTCTTTATCCCCGGTCCAACCCATGTCCGCGCTGAGATCCTGCAGGCTCAGGCGGAGCCGATGATCGGCCATCGCGCCCAGGAATATGCCGCCCTGCAGGCTGAAGTCACTCCCAAGCTTCAGAAGCTGCTCTACACCGACCAGACCGTATTCCTGTTCGCCTCGTCGTCCACCGGCGTGATGGAGGGAGCCGTGCGCAACCTGACCGCCAGGAAAGCCCTCAACACGATCTGCGGTGAGTTCGGCCGCCGCTGGCACGAGATCACCAAGGCTAACGGCATCCCCTGCGACGTGCTGGAGGTCGAGCTGGGCCGTGGCATCACCCCGGAGCTGGTGGACCAGGCCCTGGCCAGAGGGGGCTACGACGCCCTTACCATCACCATGAATGAGACCTCTACCGGCGTGATGAACCCGGTTGAGGACATCGCCCGCCTGGTGTACGAGAAATACCCTGAGGTGATGCTCCTGGTGGACGCTGTCAGTTGCATGGCCGGCGTCAAGATCGAGTTTGACGCCTGGCACCTGGACGTTTGCCTGGCCGGCGTCCAGAAGTGCTTCGCCCTGCCGCCTGGCCTGACCATCTGTGCGGTAAGCCGGCGCGCCCTGGAAAAGTGCGCCACCGTCCCCAACCGGGGCTACTACTTCGACTTTGTGGACAACTACAAGTACTATCAGAAGAACCAGACTCCGGCCACTCCGGCCATCAGCCTGATCCAGGCCCTAAACAGGCAAATGGACGACATCCTGGCCGAAGGGCTGGAGAATCGCTGGCAACGTCACATGGACATGGCCAGGGTGGTTCAAGAGTGGGCCAACCAATACTGGGCCATGTTCCCGGAACCGGGCTTCTATTCCCCCACCGTGTCCTGCATCAAAAACACGCGTGGCATCCATGTCGAAGAGATGAACGCAGAACTGGGTCGGCGCGGCGCCATGATCTCCAACGGTTATGGCCCGCTGAGGGAGAAGACCTTCCGCATCGCCCACATGGGCGATCTGACGGTGGAGGACATGCACTGGGTCACGGCCCAAATCGGAGACATTGTGGGACTCTGAGAGCCCATCACTTGAGGTAGCCATATGACAGGCAAATCGAGAGAGGCCGAATTGGCAGCAGAGGGGTGGACCCGGCAGTTCACGGTGGATGAACCCCGCCTGAGCGAGGCCGTGGAGATGTATCGGCTGCTGGGCTTTGAGGTGCACCTGGAACCCGGAAGTCCCGATGAAAACCCGGAGGAGTGCGCGGCTTGCTTCGAGGTCTTGTGCGATCGCTATAAAACGATCTACACCAGACCGGCGGAAAGCAGAGACGGCGGGGAAACGCCAGACCTGTGGGAAGAGTAAGCAGAGAAAGGGGGGATGCCTATGGAGAGAAACACCCCATGGTGATCCGTCTGGGCTTTCTAAAATGAAAAGGAGGGAGAAAAGATGCCGCAGTATAAGTATGTCCTGGAAGAAAAAGACCTGCCTACCCACTGGTATAACGTGCTCGCCGACATGAAGACACCACCCCCTCCATACCGGCACCCAGTGACGCTGGAATTGTTGGGCCCCGATGACCTGGCGCCGGTCTTCCCCATGGCTTTGATTCAGCAAGAAGTCAGCCGGGAGAGGTGGATCGAGATCCCAGATGAGGTGCAAGATGTCCTCAAGATGTGGCGCCCCACTCCTCTCTACCGGGCCGTGCGCTGGGAGAAGGCCCTGGACACCCCGGCCAGGATCTACTACAAGTGGGAGGGTGTCAGCCCGCCAGGCAGTCACAAGCCCAACACCGCCGTGGCCCAATGTTATTACGCCAAGCAAGAGGGCCTGGAAGGTTTTGCCACCGAGACAGGCGCCGGGCAGTGGGGCAGCGCCCTGTGTTTTGCTACCCAACTCTTCGGCCTGAAATGCAAAGTCTTCATGGTCGCCATCAGCTACAAACAGAAACCCTACCGACGTGTGGCTATGGAGACCTGGGGAGGCAATGTGGTGCCCAGCCCCAGCCCGGAGACCAAAGCCGGGCGGGACATTCTGGCTGTAAACCCGGAGTCAACAGGCAGCCTGGGCATTGCCATCAGCGAAGCCATCGAGTACGCCGTCACCCATGAGGGCTGGAAGTACTCCCTGGGCAGCGTAGTCAACTTTGTCCTGCTCCATCAGACAGTCATCGGGATGGAGGCCCGGAAACAAATGGAGATGGCGGGCGATTATCCCGACATCATCGTGGGCTGCGCCGGCGGTGGCAGCAACGCCTCCGGCCTCATCTACCCCTTCCTGAAGGACAAGCTGGATGGCACCAAACCGAACCTGCGGGCTATCTACGTAGAATCTACCGCCTGCCCCAGTATGACCAAAGGTATCTACGCCTATGACTGGGGTGATACGGCCAAGACCGGTCCGGTGGCCATGATGCACACCGTGGGCCATAGCTTCATCCCCGCCCCCGTGCACGCCGGAGGATTGCGCTACCACGGCATGGCTCCCAGCATCTGTCGCCTCCTGGAGGACGGGGTTGTGGAAGCCCGCGCCTACCACCAGAACGCCGTCTTCGAGGCGGCCAAGAGCTTTGCCCAGGCAGAGGGCTTCATCATCGCCCCCGAGACGGCTCACGCCGTCCGGGCCGTCTACGATGAGGCGCTGGCCTGCAAGGAATCAGGAGAGGCCAAGGTCATCCTTTTCAACAGCAGTGGCCACGGCCATTTCGACCTGGCAGCCTACGACGCCTACCATCGAGGGGAGCTCCCAGACTACGAGCTCGATATGAAAGCCATTGAGAAGGCTCTGGCCGAATTGCCCAAGGTCCCGGCCTAGAGACTCCCGGTTGCGCTCCAACAGCGGAGGGAAGAGAGGGGCTTTTCCCCTCTTTTCCCTCTCTCCTTGTTATAACTCGCCAAAAGACGGACGGGCCGATAGGGACGCCAGTGCGGATTCCCGTCCCAGGAAGCACCGCCGTTGAAATCGAGGCTGGTTTGTACAAGGGGACCAGCCTTTCGAGGGTTTGGGGAGACCGAAACTGAGCCCAGGCTATCCAAGCTTAAGCAATCATCGTGATGGAGGAACAGCATGGCGAAAACGGAAAGCGTGATCCGAGGCAAAGTAGTGGATGGACATGGCCGCCCTCGGCCAGCGCTGGGGATCGAACTGCGCTCTGGCGAATGGTACCGGCGCACCATCACCGCTGGCGATGGCAGTTTTGCCTTCTCTAACCTGAAAGCCGGAGAGTTCAACCTGACCGTGCCCGGCACCGAGGCCCGACGCGATCGCATCATCACCAACGGCAGCGATACGGTGGAACTGGAACTGGTCACCCTATTGCCGGAACCAGAGCACCTAATCCACATTGACCCTGAGAGGCAACGCATCCTTGACGTGGGGGGCAAACGCTTCTTCGTGTGGGGCGTTAACTACGAAGGGTACTTCGACCGGGCCTGGAAGTTGTGGGACGATGATCAGTTCGTCCCCGAGCTGATAGACCGGGATTTTGCCAAAGCCAGCGACGCCGGTTTCAATGTCGTGCGGATCTTCGTCCAGACCGGCCTGGCCCGAGATATACGAGCGGGCAAATTTCACAAGCTGGACAAAGTGGTGAAGCTGGCCCAACGTCGCAACCTGTACCTGTTGGTGACCTTCAATGACTATCACAGCCCCGACCTGGCAGCGGTGGCCCAACTCGATGCCCAGATCGCCGCTTATCTGGCCGATGAACCCACCATCATGGGCTACGATCTGGAAAATGAACCGGGCTTCTACGCCATCATCTCCGCCCAATACCCACCCGAATACCAACCTCTGGTGCACACTACAGCCCTGATAGACCACTACGGGGAACAGAAGAGCCAGGCCGAGGTGGATGCCTGGCGACAGACCGAGACCGGCCGGCGAATTGTGCCTCAGCGACTGTCTCCCTGGTTGGGCTACCTGTACACCAACGCCTATTTCCTCTACCTCGACTTTTTACGGGCCGCCAGCGACTGGGTGCGACAGAACGGAGGCACAAGCCTCCACTACCTGGACTCCCCTGAAGCCGAAGTCTGGCAGCCTTTCCTGCACGTGTTCAATGACACAGTACGGGCCTGGATCAGGTCTCAGATAGACCTCATCCGGGCGGCTGATCCCGGCCATCTCATCACTGTCGGCTATGAGAACTATCTCTTCGCCGGGCTGCCAGCCAACAGCCTGCTGGATTTCCAGTCATACCACCGCTATACCTCAACCGGCTACTGGGGACTGAAAGGCACATTCAACATCGCCGATAAACTGGCCCAGATATTGCCCACCACGCCTCTGACCCTGGGCGAGTTTGGCTAA
>JBBIJG010000286.1:3664-4378 GCA_037446095.1 Caldilineae bacterium | reverse complement strand
AGCTGACGAATTCTTCCGCCACCCTAATACATTCGTCCAGGTCGGCATAGGCCATCTCCGGCTCTACCATCCAGAACTCCATCATGTGGCGGCGGGTTTTGGATTTCTCGGCGCGGAAGGTGGGGCCGAAACAGTAGACCCGGCCAAAGGCCATGATGTTGGCTTCGTTGTAAAGTTGCCCGCTCTGGGTCAGATAGGCCGGCTCCCCGAAGTAGTCCGTGGCGAAGAGGGTGGTGGTGTCCTCACAGGCTGAAGGGGTGAGGATGGGTGTGTCCACATTGAGGAAGCCATGGTTGTCCAGCCAGTTGCGGATGGCGCGGATGACCTCGGCGCGCACCCGGAGAATGGCCCACTGGCGCAGGGAACGCACCCATAGATGGCGGCGATCCAGCAAGAAATCAACGCCGTGCTCTTTGGGGGTGATGGGGTACTCTTCGGCCAACTGCACAATCTCCAGGTCTTTAACGGAGAGCTCATAACCACCGGGTGTCCCTGGGGCTCGTTTGTCGGCCCGCACCGTGCCTGTGACGATGAGGGACGATTCCTGGGTCACTCTCCGGGCTGCCTCAAAGACCTCCGAGGGGACCTCTTTCTGAAAGACCACCCCCTGCACCAGGCCGGTGCCGTCCCGCACCAGCAGGAACTGCAGGCGGCCCTTGTCGGTCTTGTTGTAGAGCCAGCCTCTGATGGTCACCTCCTGGCCCTCCCAACGGG
>JBBIJG010000286.1:0-3654 GCA_037446095.1 Caldilineae bacterium | reverse complement strand
ATGTCCTCGATGTAAATGTTCTCGGCCAAATCGCACCTCCAATTGTCATTTTAAGCCCCCTGGACGTGGGGGGCTTATCACCTTTTGGCCCGCCGATTGGTTGTCCTGGCCGGAGGTGTGGTGTCCCTGCTCCCTGGGCTGATACGCTTATCGGAGGTCCTGATCGCATTTGAAATTGTAGATGCCATTGTCAATGGGCCACTCTCGATGGCAGTCGGGACAGAGCAGGGCCTGAGCCGTCTCGACCAGGTAAGGGTTATGGCAGGCAGGGCAGCGGAAGAAGCCCTGGGTCTCGGTGGGTGGATATTCCTTGTCGGCCCTGGCTCGCACCAAGACACTGGGACTCAGTTTCCACCAGGACGCTACCTCTTGAAGCCAGCCATCCACGGCTGCCAGGGGTCTGGGAGGCACCAGGCCTTTGACGAAGGGGTGGCGGAAATGGGAGACGGCCAGTTGCCTTTCGATGGCCAGGTCTGTCTCTCGGAGGCGGGCCTCTATCCAGGCCGGATGGAAATTGTAGTGAAGCTTGGTGAATTCAACGGGCTCCGGAGCGAAGGGATTCCACTGCTGGCGGCGCAAAGCGTAACGGAGGATCGCCTTCAGGTGGCGTTTGTTGGCATATTCCAGAATGTAGTAGCCAGAGGGCATCAGCACTCGCTGGATCTCGCGGAAAGCGCTGGGTATGTCCTGCACGTGATGGAGCACCCGGACAGTCACGGCCGTGTTGAAGAGGCGATCAACGAAGGGCAGGTTGTAGAGATTGGCAGCCACATAGATGTATTTCTCACCGTTTCCCAGTCGCTCCTGGGCCTGGCGGAGCATGGATTGGGCATAGTCCAGCAGGACGACCCGCCGGTAGCCATTGTAGAGATCAGCCAGGCGACCGAAGCCGGCCCCGATTTCCATTAAGAGGCCACCTTCAGGAGGGAGGAGTTTACGCAGGGCGATACGCTCGGCCAGGTCTTCGTACTCCCGACCCCGCCAAAAGTCGGTCTGGTAGGTAGAGCCCTCATAGTCACAAATTGGGGACGGCTCCCCTTGGGTCTGCTTTTCCATCACAGCTCTTGTCTCCTCGCTGAAACCCAACATGTTGCACGTGAAACATTACGTGTGGTTACCATGGGTGGCCAGGGCAATGCCTCGGCTACCTTCCTGCCTCTCCCTTGTGGTGGTTAAAATTATAGCACAATGGCTTGCTTTGGACAACCCCCGCCTTTGTCAAATGCAGAGATCCCCCATCCAATCGGTGGATCAGCCATAAGGCGATAGTACCATTATCCTATTGACAAACAGGACCTTTTTCCCATTGCAATCCCATCCTATCAGAGATATAATGTGGTCAGAATAATAAAACAGTAAAAAGCTACTACCTCCCCTCTTCTCCTTAACTCCGCCTACGGCCAAGAGCCATCTGTCCACCAGGTGGCTCTCGGCTTTTTCTTTTGAAAAGTCGGACATTCCAAGCCTGGGGCTTTATGTTGCGTTCACCCCGCCGAGTTATATTGCCCAAGACAGCGACTTCAGCGTCTTGGGCGTTTGTGTGTTCAAGGACAGACATTGAGCCACGGGTTTCAGACACTGATTGGCAAATTTTTTGACAGTCATTCCTTTCCCTATTATAATGTACAAGCCTGCGCCGTTCGCAACGTTTTTCTCAGAAGGGACTCCCATGAACACCCATGAATTGCGCATTACAAACGTAGACTCTTCTTTCGCCAGCCTGGTGCAAGAACGCAGCGGGGAGAACGTCCATCGCTGCTATTATTGTCAAAAATGCACCGTTGGCTGCCCCACGGCCCACATCATGGACTACAAGCCGGCCCAGGTGCTCAAGCTCATCCAGTTGGGGCAGAAGGACACCCTGCTCAAGAGCACGGCCATCTGGCTGTGTGTGGGTTGCGAGACCTGCGGGACGCGCTGCCCCAACGAGATCCGTTTGGCCCCGGTGATGGACACTCTGAAGTACATGGCTCTGGAGGAGGGCTATCCCGTGCCGGAATCGGCCGTCTATGCCCTGCACCGCTCCTTCCTGGATAGCATCAGATTGTGGGGGCGGGTGCACGAGGCGACGATGCTGGCCGAATACACCCTGCGAAGCCGGGGAGCCACCCTGTCCGATCTGGGCATGGGGCTGCAGTTGATCCTGAAAGGCAAGATCGCCCTCCTGCCGGAGCGGGTCAAGCGGTTGGGTGAGGTGAAAGCGTTGTATAAGAAAGTGGGCAGCTAGCGTCCGCAAAAGCTCCCGCTCCCGGATTTGCAATCCGGCGGCCCGACGGCTGGATTTGCAAATCCAGCCGGAGCGGGGGTGGGACGGGCAGTTAACTGGGGGCAGCGCTGGCTGAGTGCCCTGAAGCGTAGCGGAAGGGTGTATCGAAGCCAAGCGGCCCTTGGAGGAAGGAGGCGGGATTTGAAGTACAGTTACTACCCTGGCTGCACCATCGGTACGACGGCAGTCGAATACGGGCTCTCTACCGCTGCAGTGTGCAAAGCCCTGGGCATTGAGCTAATCGAGTTGGATGATTGGAACTGCTGTGGCGCTTCCTCGGCCCACAGCCTGAACCACGAACTGGCTCTGGTACTGCCGGCCCGCAACGTGGCCCTGGCCCAGGCAGCAGGGCTCGACACCGTCATTCCCTGCCCGGCCTGCTACCAGCACAGCCTGGCCGCCGACAGGCGCTTCCGCAGGGACGAAGGCTGGCGGGCGGAGATGGAGGAACTGCTGGGTTTCCAATACACCGGCCAGAGCCGCCCCCGCCATCTGCTGGAGGTGCTGGGCCTTGACCTGAGCCAGGATGCCCTTGCCGCCAAAGTAACCCGGCCGCTGAAGGGCTTGAAGGTGGCCTGCTACTACGGCTGTGTGCTGGTCCGACCGCCGGAACTGACAGGCTGGGACGATCCAGAGCATCCGATGCTCATGGATAAGTTGATGGAAGCGTTGGGTGCTGAGCTGGTGGATTGGTCGTGGAAGGTGGACTGCTGCGGGGCCAGCCTGACCTTGAGCCGCAGCCAGGTGGTGGTTGAGCTGTCGAGCAAGTTGGCGGAAGCGGCTCAGGAGGCCGGGGCCAACTGCATCGCCTGTGCCTGCGGGATATGCCAGATCAATCTGGACACCCGGCAGAAGGACACTCAGGTGCCAGTCTTTTACTTCACCGAACTGATGGGATTGGCCTTCGGCCTGCCAGGGACGGACAAATGGTTTGGTAAGCACATGATTGATCCCAGGCCGCTGTTAAAGTCGCTTGATCTTTTGTGAGATTCGCCAACTGAAAGCTAAAGCCTGCTTCATAGGCTAAGCTAGGGAGATTACAAGGGGGAGAAGTGGCTTCTGACTTCGTTGACCTGATCAGAGAAAAGGCCAATAAACGCATTCTCTTTTTGCCTCATGCCGTCAACCAGATGAACAGGCCAGAGCGTATGATCTCCACCGCCGAGGTTAGACATGTCATTTTCGAGGGAGAGATTATCGAGGACTATCCTGGGGATGTGCGGGGCCATAGCTGCTTGATGTTAGCTTTTCCCCCTACAAGCAATCGCCCTATTCACATTGTTTGTGCTCCCAAGGATGAGTATCTGGCAATCATCTCAGCTTATGTACCCACCCTAAGTAACTATGCAAAAGTTCTTTCCAGATTTGCCAGTTGACCCTGGGGGGTG
>JBBIJG010000285.1:259-4443 GCA_037446095.1 Caldilineae bacterium | reverse complement strand
TACCCAGATCATCCAGGACCAGGAGAGGAGCGGTGCGCACTTCTTCGAAACGCTTTAAGTTCATCAGCACGCTTGAGCCGCTCAGCCTGAACGTTAACGTTCAGGCCCAAAGGCCCGCCTGGGCGTGTACGGGGACACGCTAAACATAAGCGCAATTTTCCGACACACTCTGAAGCGGACTATGCCAGGGCGATTGATCGCTCTTTGCTCGCTTAGCCCGCCGATTTATCGTCGGGCCTGAAAGCGAAGGCACTGTCTTCGCCCGGCCAGATGGTACAGTCAAGCTACATGGTTGCGGCAGGAGGCGTTTGGTGATATAATGGCTATGGATTGGGATCAACAAGTCGGAGGGGGATATAACTATGCCGTTCTACTGGGTTGGTCCTTGGGCAGAGCCATATTTCAACCCACCTGTCCGTATCGAAGGTTACCTTTTCCTGGGCCTATACCTGATCGTCCTGGTTCTTGTCCTTTACCATGGGCGAACTGATTTCCGCCGCCTGGGATGGCGAGGTATGCTTCTGCTTCTGGGGCTGGCTCTGACAGCGGTTGGGCTGAGCAGTGCCCTCAAGTTCCATCCCCCAGGTGAGGAAGGGGCTTTGGTGCCGGCCAGCCCCGATTTGCCTCTCCTGGCCGGTCTGCCCACCCTGTTGGCAGCCAGCCTGCTGGGAACAGGACCGGCTACCCTTGTGGCCTTGCTTGGAGGTATGGTCAGAGGACTGTGGGGGAGCCATCTCCTTCTACAGCCTTTTGAGCTCGCTGTCTTTGGTTTTCTGGTTGGCTTTCTGATCCGGCAGGACTATGCCGGACGCCTCTTTTCTGTGCTGCGACAACCCCTTATAGCCGGTCTTCTGGCAGCGTTGCTGGCCTGGACCCTCGTCTTCTGGTCCTTCTACATCTACACTGCCGGACCTACCTTGTACGTTTTCATCAGCTCCTTTGCTGCGGCCATAGGCTATCTGCCCTTCATTTTGCTCGAGAGCCTCCTTGCCGGCTGCCTGGTGCAGCTCTTCTTGATGCTCTTTCCCCGATTCAAGCCGGTCATCCAGGCCCGGCGGACTCCCCCCTATGGCTACAGCCTCAATCGCCGTCTCCTCTTTTTTGTCATCCCTTTGATCCTGGCTTTCATTCTGGCTCTCTTCTATGTTGTCAATGTACAGGCCATCCAGGTGGCCACTGAACAGACCATTGTCCAGATGGCCAGAGACGCGCAGAACATGGCCAGAGAACGCATTCCTATCTTCCTCCTCTACGGCCAGGCTACCCTGCAAGGGCTGGCCCGTAATGAGGACCTGCACAGTGACAACTACCAGGTCCGTCAAGACAGGTTGGAGAAAGATGGCCGCTCCAGCGCCTTTTTCCGCCAACTCTTCCTGTTGGATAACAACCTGACCCTGCTTAACGTCTACCCCGAATCGCTTCCAGAAGGCCTCGCTCTTTCCAGCGAAGAGGTGGCCAGCATCGCCAGGATCCTGGGCGGAGAAGCAACGACGCAAAGGACTTCGGCCTATCGCCTGCCGACCGGAGAGCTGGTCATCTCTTTCATTGAACGCCTCCAGGATGAGACCACCGGTGAACCTCGTGGCATCCTGGTAGGCCGGGCCGACCTGGGGGAGAATAACCCGACGATGCGTGGTATCCTGGCCGGTTTGCAACCGGCCACAGGGGAGGGCCTTGGTTTTGTGGTGGATGAACGGGGCTACATCATCGCTCATCCCGATCCGAGCTTCCTCCTCTCATCGTGGAAAGCAGAAGGCTCCAGGCTGCCTTCTTCTGGCTCTCTCCCTGGAGAGACCTATCAGTACACCGATGAAAATGGGAAGACCCGATTGATCTATCATACCCGTGTGCTGGGTCAACCCTGGTCGGTCGTGATTGTGGTCCCCTATGAAGTCGTCATGGACCTGGCGGTCAAAATCTCGGTCCCTCTGCTGATTCTCCTGGCCTTGATGACTTTAGCTGTCACGGCCTTGATTCTGTCGGTTATCTCTCACCTGACACGGCCTTTGCAAGTGCTGGCTGAGGCTTCCGGCCAGATCGCCAGGGGCGACCTGACAGCCCAGGTGAAGGTGGGCGGCGAGGATGAAGTGGGCCGCCTTGGCATGGCTTTCGAGCAGATGCGGGTCAGATTGAAAGAAAGTTTTGAAGCCATCGAGCGGGAAAGGGGGCGCCTGAAGGCTATTTTGGACAGCACCAGCGATGCCATCCTGGTCACAGACAGCCGAGGCCGCCTGATCCTGGCCAATCCCGCTGCCGAACAGACTTTCGACATCAAGGCGGCCGAAGTAGTGACATACCCTCTGGCTCAAGTGATCGCCAATGAGCCTCTGGTCCAGCTCCTCACCCGGCCGGCAGAGGATCGTCAGACCGTTGTGGAGGAGGTCTTCCTGCCGGATGGACGGACCCTCTATGCCAGCGCTGCCACGATCGCCGATGGCGACGGGCGGACTATCGGCCGTGTAGCCGTCATGCGTGATATCACCGCTCTGAAAGAATTGGATGCGATGAAAGATGAGTTTGTGGCGACCGTCTCTCACGACCTGCGTTCCCCTCTGACTTTTATGCGCGGCTACGCCACCATGATCCCCACCATAGGCCCTCTTAACGAAAAACAGCGGGAGTTCGTTGACAAAATCATAGGGGGCATTGATCAGATGTCGGAGCTTATTGACGACCTTTTGAGTATCGGCCGGATCGAAGCGGGTATCGGAATCGAAATGGCTCCCTGTGAGGTGGGCAATCTGGTCAGGACAGTGGTGGCTGAGCTGCGGGGGCAGGCGGAAGCCAAAAACCTGAAGCTCCAATTGGAATTGCCTCCAACCCTACCTCCCATCGTCGGAGACGGCGCTCTCATCAAACGGGCTGTAGCTAACCTGGTAGACAATGCCATCAAATACACACCCCAGGGCTCGGTTACGGTGAGGGTCAGGGAAAAAGATAGCTACCTGGTGGTGAGCGTCAGCGACACAGGCATTGGCATTGCCCCGGCCGACCAGATGCGCCTCTTCGAGAAATTCTATCGCATTAAGCGCCGCGATACCCTCCGGATCAAGGGGACAGGGCTGGGTCTGGCCATTGTCAAATCCATCGCCGAGAGGCATAACGGCAAAGCCTGGGTGGAAAGCAAACTGGGGGAAGGCAGCACCTTCTACCTGGCTCTGCCTAAAGAACAACCTGAAAAGGCGTGACCATGAGTTTGCAAATCGGTATTGTCGGCCTACCCAACGTAGGCAAATCCACCGTCTTTAACGCACTCACCAGGGCAGGCGCGGCTGTAGCCAGCTATCCTTTCACCACCATTGAACCTAATGTGGGCGTGGCCGAGGTGGACGACCAGCGATTAAAGGACATTGCTGCCCTGGTCGGCCCGGAGCGCATCATACCCACCACCATTCAGTTTGTGGACATCGCCGGCCTGGTAAAAGGCGCCAGCCGGGGCCAGGGCCTGGGCAATCAATTCCTGGGCCATATCCGCAACGTGGATGCCATGGCGATGGTGGTGCGCTGTTTCCGTGACCCTAACGTGGCCCATGTCTCGGCTGAACTCGACCCGCGCGCCGACATTGAAACCGTTGATTTGGAGCTCATTCTGGCTGACCTGGCCACCGTGGAGCGGCGCATAGAGAAGGTGAAATCCATGGCTAAGGCGCGTCCCAAAGACTATGAGGCTCAGTTGGCGTGGCTTACGGAGCTGCGCCAGCATCTGGACAGTGGAGCGAGGGCTGACAGCTACAAGCAGGCAGATCCGAGGTCCGAGATTCGAGATTGGAAAAACGAGCTTAACCTCCTCACAGACAAGCCGAGGCTCTATGTGGCCAATGTGGGGGAAGAGGACTTGCCCGGCGGAGAACTGGCCGCTCAGGTAGCCGAAACCGCGGCCGCCGAAGGGACGGAAGCGGTCATCCTCTGTGCCCTGCTGGAGACAGAGCTGGCGGAATGGCCCCCAGATGAGGCGGCCGCTTATCGGGCTGAGATAGGATTGCGCGAGTCCGGCCTTCAGACGTTGGTCAGAGCAGGCTACCGCCTGCTCCATCTGATCACTTTTTTCACCACCACCGGAGGCAAAGAAGTCCGAGCCTGGACGCTACGGCAAGGGAGTTCAGCCTGGGAAGCAGCCGGCAAAGTCCACACCGACATGCAGCGGGGGTTCATCCGGGCCGAGGTGATCCGATGGGACGAGCTCT
>JBBIJG010000285.1:0-249 GCA_037446095.1 Caldilineae bacterium | reverse complement strand
CGACTTGATGGTCGCCGGCTCCATGGCGGCTGTCAGAGAGAAGGGGTTGCTACGTCTGGAGGGGCGGGAATACGTGGTGCAAGACGGCGATATCATCCACTTTCGCTTTTCCCCACCGTGAGCTACGGACAATGTGTCCTGGATAAGTCGGGGCAATGCCCTGACCCATCAAAAGGTGAAACAGGTTAGTGCCATCCCTTGATGTTGCAGTAAAGGAGCGTCTATGTTATAATCACTGCAGGTTGAATG
>JBBIJG010000284.1:0-4450 GCA_037446095.1 Caldilineae bacterium | reverse complement strand
GGTGTTGTTTGAGGGAGAGGACGTGCTGCAGAAGACGCAGGAAGAGATGCGGCTGCTCAGAGCCAAGAAGCTGGCCATGATCTTCCAGGACCCTACCACCAGCCTGAACCATGTGTTTTCTATCGGCGAACAGATGACAGATATTATTGGCTCCAGACGGGATACTTCTAAGGCGTCCCGATTGAGTCTGTTAGGGGCATTGGGCCATCTCAGCCCGACGCTGAGGAATCTCCGAGAGGCGGCCAGGGAAAGAGCGGTGGAGATGCTGCAAAGGGTCGGTATCAGCGACGCGGCAGAAAGAATAGATCACTACCCTCATCAATTCAGCGGTGGGATGAGGCAGCGGGTGTTGATCGCCACGGCCTTATCGGGGACACCCAGTCTGCTCATTGCCGACGAACCAACTACGGCGCTTGATGTGTCTATTCAGGCCCAAATCCTGCGCCTGATCGAGGAGTTGGTACGAGAGCTGAACCTTTCTGTGCTCTTGATCACCCACAACCTGGGGGTGGTGGCCAGGATGTGTCAGCGGGTGGCGGTGATGTATGCCGGTGTGATCGTAGAATGCGGCGGGGTGATAGATGTGTTCAAGAATCCGAAGCATCCTTACACCGTTGGATTGTTGAGGGCCATCCCTACGTATGGCACAAAGAAAGGGGAGATCAAGGGGATTCCGGGATCAGTGCCCAATTTCCTCAATCCTCCACCGGGGTGCAGGTTCCACCCCCGTTGCGAGCACGCCATGCCTCGCTGTGCGGAGGAACCGCCACCAATTCCGGTAGAGATTGGACCCGGCCATGAGGTGAGCTGTTTCTTGTACTCTGCTTGAACCACTGCTACCGAAGTAGAAGGCAACTTTCATGAGCGAAACCTTGTTGGAAGTGCGCAGACTGAAGAAGTACTTCCCGATACGGGGAGGGCTTTTTCAACGGCAAACAGGATACATCAAAGCAGTGGATGGAATTGACCTGGGCATCAAGCCAGGGGAGTCCTTTGGGCTGGTGGGAGAATCGGGCTCAGGCAAGACCACCGTAGGCAAGACTATCCTCCGCCTCATTGAGCCCACAGAGGGTGAGATCCTCTTCGAGGGCCAGGACCTGTGTCGGCTGTCCGAATCGGAGATGCGCCAGCGGCGGGCCGAAATGCAGATGGTCTTTCAGGACCCCTACTCTTCGCTGAACCCCAGGATGACGGTGAAGAGGATCGTGGGTGAACCTTTGGTGGTCCACAAATGGGCCAAAGGTCGCGCCCTGGATGACCGGGTCCGCGAGTTGATCCGCCTCGTAGGGTTGATGGAAGATCACCTCTACCGCTATCCGCACGAATTCAGTGGCGGGCAGAGACAGAGGATAGGGATCGCCCGGGCTCTGGCCCTGGAGCCGAAGATGCTGATCCTCGATGAACCGACCTCGGCTTTGGATGTCTCGGTGCAGGCTCAAATCCTGGACCTTCTGCTTGACTTGCAGCGCAGATTGAACCTGACCTACCTGTTTATCTCCCACGACCTGGCAGTCATCCGCTACATCTGTGATCGGGTGGCCTTGATGTACATGGGTAAGATCCTGGAAACAGGCTCTGTGGAGGACATCTTCCAACAGCCGATGCACCCGTATACTCGGGCTTTGCTCTCGGCGATGCCGGTCGCGGACCCGGAGTACAAAGCGGAAGAGATCATCCTGGAGGGGGAAATATCAACCTTAGGTGGTGCGGAGGGCACCTGCCGTTTCGCTCCTCGCTGTCCAGCCCGAAAAAGCGCCCGCTGCATTGAAGAGGAACCGGTGCTGAAAGAGTTGGGTGACGGGCATCTGGTGGCCTGTCACCTCTACGACTGAGGTTGAAAGATGCCATGGGAAGGGGGTTCATAGTAAGCCACACACATAGTTAAGTAGAGCATCATACCTGAGTCCGAACATTTCATTAAGGAGGTTCTAGTGGACGTTCTCGAAGCCATCAAAGGTCGAAGGAGCATCAGGCAGTTCACCGGGGAACCGATAGCGAAGGAGGCCCTGGAGAGGCTGCTGGATGCAGCCCGGTGGGCTCCCACAGCCAGCAACCAGCAAAGGTGGCGGTTTGTGGTTGTCACCTCTCCAGCAATCAAGGAGCTCATCAAAAAGTTTGCGCCCGGTATCTTCGCCATGCCGGCCGCTTTTATTGTGATCTGCGCGGAGAAAGAAGCGGGAGCAACTCCCTGGGCTGAAGAGACTTATCTGGCCGACTGTGCCATTGCCGCGCAAAACATCATGTTGGCCGCCTATGAAATGGGCATCGGCAGTTGCGTTGCCCTCTCCTATGCCAGGGTGGCCGTCAAAGAGATTCTTAATCTCCCCGAGCCCATCGAACCCTTGTTGATCGTCACTCTGGGTTACCCGGCCGAGGCTCCTGCACCGCCTCCAAGGTTGGAGCTAAAGCAGATCGCTTTCCTGGACGAGTATGGAAAGGAGTGGCCATCATGAGCCAGCGCATGGTCGTGTCCGAAGAGGGCCTTTATGAACTGCTTTCTTTTCTGGTTTCAAGTGCTCATCTGTGCGTTGTCGAGCCAAGGCTCTATGGCACCTTTCGCTTGATTGACGCGGCCAGCAGGCTGATCGGCTTCGCCCTTGAAGGGGGACAGTTGGAAGACGATCGGTTCTTGCGCGCGTTTAAGGCGGATGTGGACAAGAGAAAATTCTTGTTGGTGACAGATGAAAAGGGCTATTTCCAGTTTCTGGAGGACGCCACGCGGGAAATGGCGAAGGAAATGAAAAGAAGGGCCGCCGCCAGCCAAGGTGATCCTTGATTGCGAAAGGCGATTGGTTAGTTGACATGAAATCCATCATTGAAAGGGGGAAACCTTGCCATGAGAATGGGCGTTGATGTGGGAGGCACCAATACGGATGCCGTGCTGATGGACGGGACGAAGGTGGTGAGTTGGTTCAAGACACCCACCACGCCAGACGTTACCACCGGCATCATCACTGCGATGAAGACGGTGCTGGAGCAAGCAAAAGTACCGGCCGACCAGATCAAAGCCGTCATGATTGGCACGACCCATTTCACCAACGCGGTGGTGGAACGTAAGAGATTAATGAAGACGGCCGCCATCAGGCTGGGACTGCCGGCGACCGAGTGTCTACCTCCTATGGTAGATTGGCCTCCTGACCTGCGAGACACCATCGGCAATCACAAATACCTGGTGCACGGCGGCCACGAGTTCGACGGCAGAGAGATAGCGCCTCTGGACGAGCGGGAAATCCGGGAAGTGGCCAGGGACATCAAAGCCAAGGGGATTCGCGCCGTGGCCATCTCGGCTGTTTTCTCGCCGGTAAACAACTCCTTCGAGCGGCGGGCGGCGGAGATCATTCAAAATGAAATTCCCGAGGTGTCCATCAGCCTGTCTCACGAGATAGGGCGCATGGGCCTTCTGGAGCGGGAGAACGCAGCCATCCTCAACGCTTGTCTGGGCGATCTGGCCAAGGCGATCGTTGAGTCCTTCAAAAAAGCCCTCAAGGAGATGAAGATAGAGGCGCCTTTCTTCCTGAGCCAGAACGATGGCACCCTGATGAGCGCAGAATTCGCCGAGAAATACCCGGTTCTGACCTTTGCCTCAGGACCGACCAACAGCATGAGAGGTGCTGCTTTTTTGTCCGGGCTAAAGGACGCCATGGTCGTGGACATTGGGGGTACGACATCGGACGTCGGCATGCTGCTGCGCGGCTTCCCCCGGGAGGCTTCCGTCGCCGTGAACATCGGTGGCGTCCGTACCAACTTCAGAATGCCCGATGTCTATTCCTTTGGATTGGGAGGAGGCAGCATCGTCTCGCAAAACCCCTTGCAGATCGGGCCCCAAAGTGTGGGCTATGAATTGACGACCAAAGGACTCGTATTTGGTGGCTCTGTGCTGACAGCAACGGACCTGGCTGTGGCTGGTGGGCTGGCCGACATCGGTGACCCCGGGGCAGTAAAACACCTGGATGCCGCTTTTGTTCGAGAAGCTTTGGATGAGATCCAGACGATGATAGAAACCGCCGTAGACCGGATGAAGACCAGCGCCGAGCCTATTCCCGTGATTCTTGTGGGCGGTGGCGTCATTCTGGTTTCCAGAAAAGTGGAAGGCGCCTCAGAGATGGTCAAGCCTGAGCATTTTCCGGTGGCTAACGCCATTGGTGCAGCCATCGCTCAGGTAGGGGGCGAGACCGATCGGATCTTTGCCCTGGCTGAGATCCCCAGGGATGAAGCCCTGGCCCAGGCTAAGCAGGAGGCCAGCGATAAGGTCAAAGCCGCCGGAGCTGACGAAAAAACGATCGCTATTGTAGATGTCGAGGAAATCCCACTGACCTACTTACCCAGCAATGCCGTCAGGGTCCGGGTCAAGGCTGTGGGCGACTTGACCCTCGAATGAGACACAGTAGATCACATTTTTGCTCACGGCGGATTTGTAAATCCGCCGCTTGGCCGCTGGATTGCAAATCCA
>JBBIJG010000283.1:0-4459 GCA_037446095.1 Caldilineae bacterium | reverse complement strand
TTGAAGGCCCACAGGTTGGCCAGCAGGTCGTCTGAGCCGGCCAGAAAGTTGATCCCGGCGTCCAGGCAGGCCCAAAGGGGGCCGTAGACCGAGGGGACGCCCCGCCAGGCAACGTAGGGTACGAGGGGGTCATGGGGGAATTCGCTGGCCGTGTGGACTAAGGGATTGAGCCGGTAATGGGCCAGGATGCGACCGTGGATCACGTAGTCGAAAATGTCCGCTGCGCCGATGGGGTAAACGAACAGGAGGGTCAGGCTGAAAACGGTGGCCAGGGGAAGCACGACCCAGGGCCCATAAGGAGAATCCTGCCTTAGGCAGAGGCGATATCCGAAGTAGTACAAGAGGAACAGGAGGAGGAAGGCGAGCACAAAAGCGGTCGCGCTGATCCGACTGCGGCCAGCGATTTTGCCCAGGTCCAGAAGCGGGATCGCGTAATATTTCAGCAAAGGGTAGGGGTAGACGAAAAAATAGACATAGATGAGTTCAGAAAGGCCCCCCAGGGCCAGCAAGAGCACCAGTCTGCCTTTAGGGCTCAGCTTTTCGGAGGTTGAAAGGCAAGGCATTGCCTTCCCCCTTGGGGCTGCTGAGTTTTCCGGACCCAGAATGGTCCTCTTTGCCAACCATTTGGGCTGAGCCTCGGAACAAAGCCGGGGAGACTTGCTGAAACCCCCGGAGGCTTTTCCACCATGGCATCCGAGCACTCTCTTCATCACCCTGTTCGGAACTCCGCCAGTCGTGCGGGGCACAGGTTTCTGGCTGCCATTGCGATTTTGTCCCAAGCCCGAGCCTGGGGGCGAACATGCCCCCTCTGAGAGTATAGCGGATAATTCGTCGTTATGTCAAAGGTGCCCAAAGGCCCCGGCGTAAACGTCGGGGCTGAGCAGCCCAAGGGCGTTTCAACGCCCTTGCCGCTGCAGAGGTTGGCGACGTGCGTCGAGCATGTCCGCCAACCGAGTGATCCACGAAGGACACGAAGGAACACCAAGATTCTTCGTGTGCTTAGTGTCCTTCGTGGATCAGCCAGAACAGCGTGCTTCCAACACGCTTGAGCCGCTCAGCCTGAACGTTAACGTTTAGGCCCAAAGACCCGTCTGTGTATGGGGACACGCTAAACATAATCGCAATTTTCCGAGACACCCTCTGAGCCCGGTTATGGTGTCACGGTGAACACCGCGCTGACCGGCTGAGGGGCGCCCAACGCCACGCCACGGGGACCCGGCGAACAACCGCCGACTGTCAGGCGGAATTGCCCCGGTTCCAATCTCTGTTGACCCTCATCGTCGAACAGCATCATCATCTCCGGTGTGACAGTGAACTCGATGGTCTTGCTTTCACCCGGTGCAAGTCGCACACGCTGAAAGCCGACCAGATTGTGGAGGGGCACGGGGACGGAGGCCTCCAGGTCGCTCAGGTAAACCTGCGCCACTTCCTCGGCTTCAACCTGGCCTGTGTTGGTCAACGTGAAATGGACTGGCAGAACCTCACCCGCCTTGACGGCCTCTTTGGCCAGCGTCAGGCCGCTGTAGGCAAATTGCGTGTAGCTCAAGCCAAACCCGAAGGGGTACAGCGGTTCAGCAGTGCTGTACCGATAGGTGCGTCCGGCCATATTGTAATCCTCAAACGGCGGGAGATCGTCGAGGGACCTGGGGAAGGTCAGTGGTAGTTTGCCTGAAGGTGCAACTCGACCAAATAATACATCCGCCACAGCCTTGCCGCCCTCCTGGCCGGGATACCAGACAAACACGATTGCTTGCACCAGGTCGGCCAAATCTCCCAGGGCGATGGGACTGCCCCCCGTGAGCACGAGCACGATTTGGGCGCCTTTGGCGGCGATTTCCTTGATGTAGGCCACCTGTACATCGGGTAATGTGATGTCGGAACGGTCCCCGTCCTGAGGAGAGAGGATGGATTCTCCTTCCTCGCCCTCCATCAGCGGCGACGTACCCATGCAGGCGATGGTCAGGTCGCTGCTGGCGGCTTCATAGACGGCCCAGTTGAGCGAGCCAGAAGTCGGCTGGGTCAGCGGGCAGCCGGGACGATACTCGACCTTGACCCCCTCTGGTGCGCTGCGCACGATGCCCTCCAGCAGTGTCGTCAAGGTGCCGTTTACTCCGTAATAGTTCCCCAGCAACACATCGACGCTAGCCGCGCACGGCCCGGTGACAAAGATGCTGCGCACGGTATCACGGATCGGCAGGATGTGGTTCTGATTTTTCAACAGGACGAGCGACTTGACTGCTGCCTCGTAGGCTAACTGACGATGGGCCTCACAGCCGACCACATCCATCGGGATGGAGGCGTACGGCACTTCTGAAGGCGGGTCGAACATGCCGAGTTTGAAGCGGGTGGCAAGCGTGCGTGCCAGCGAGCGGTCAATATCGGCCTCGGTGATCAGGCCGCGCTCCAGGGCCTCGCCCAGGTAGGCGTAGGTCGCGCCGCACTCCATGTCGCAGCCGGCTTTGAGCGCCAGGGCCGCGCTTTCGGCCGCGTCTCGGGTGACCTGGTGGTGAGCATGAATGTCGTGCAACGCCCCGCAGTCGGAAACGACGTGGCCTTGGAAGCCCCACTGCCCACGCAGGATATCCACCAGAAGCAGTTGGCTGGCGCAGCATGGCTCGCCGAGGAGACGGTTGTAAGCGCCCATCACCGCTTCCACCTTGGCCTCGGTGACGAGTTTCTTGAAGGCGGGCAGATAGGTGGCGTGCAAGTCGCGCCTGGAAACGATGGCGTTAAAGGTGTGACGGTCTTTCTCCGGCCCACTGTGGACGGCGTAATGTTTGGCACAGGCAGCGACTTTCATGTACCTGGGATGGTTGCCTTGGAGCCCGCGCACAAAGGCCGCGGCCATTTCCCCGGTCAAGAAGGGGTCTTCACCCCATGTCTCCTGGCCGCGACCCCAACGCGGGTCGCGGAAGATGTTGACGTTGGGTGACCAGAAGGTCAGGCCGAAGTATTGTCTACGGATACCCCGGCGCAGCGCATCGTGATGCTTGGCCCGCGCCTCATCAGAGATGGCCGTCGCGATTCGATAAATCAGATCAGGGTCCCAGGTGGCGGCCAGACCGATGACCTGGGGGAAAACGGTAGCCATTCCGGCCCGTCCCACACCATGCAGACATTCGCTCCACCAGTTATATTCAGGCACGTCCAGCCGTTCGATGGCCGACGCGTTGTACACCATTTGGGAGATTTTTTCTTCCAATGTCATCCTGGAGATAAGGTCGTCTACACGTTCTCTGATGGGTCGAGTGGGGTCTTTGTATACCGGGTCTGGGTGAGGGGTTGAGGCCTCTGTGCGCATTGTTAACTCTCCCTATGTCCAGGTGATTTCTAGTCTCGTTGGGGCGAATAGATGTGAAAATTCCCGCTGACATGCAAGAGGGCCAACATATAGAGCAGACCGTCGTAATAGCGCCACTTGCCCGCTGGAATTGGCACATCCCAAAGCGCCTCCACGAACTGGGGGGCTTTGTCTGTGGTAGCCGCCAGCGCCGCGACAGCGTTCATCGCGATCAAGCCGGTGGAGCGATCCGAAGACAGCGGTTTGCCATCGAGAGTGTACTGGTTAACGTAGCGGTCAATCCCCTGGCTGTAAAAGAATTCGAGCAGCCGATTGCTTTGCTCGACCTGCCACGGATCAGCCGCGAACCACGCATAATCCACTGCCACGTTCGACGCCACACGAAAGGCATCGAAGCGAAAATCTTGGTGCTCACCGCCGGTCGGCGTGCCGTCGAATTCAGCGTAATCGGGCATCAATCCTGTCTGAGGGTGTGCTGCCTTCTTGAAAAACTCACGGCTAGCGGCGGCCGCTTCGGACCAAAACTCGTTGTCTTTGTCCGCCCAACGGGCCCACAGTTCGTAGTAGGCCGGAAGATGATACGAGGGGTTGGTGAAGCTCGAATCGCGGCCAATTGTGGGTACGAAAACGACCTGCTTGGTTCTGGCGTCAAACATGTTGGTCGCCAGGTCACTCTTTTGGTCCTGCTTATGGAGCATGGTGTCGAGAATGGCCTGGGCTTCGGCGCGGTAGTTCAGGATGTCGGTTCCGTCGCCCCAACGCCCCGACGCGAACAGGAGTGCCATCACGAACCACTCTTCGCCATCCGAAGCAGGGTTGCTATGGATCTGTTCGCCTCTTGGTGTGCAATGCCAGGCGAAATAACCCTGGTATGGCCCGTCCTTCTGATACATATAGGTCTTGGTCCACCTCCAGATGCGGTCGAATTCTTCTTTCTTGTTCATCTGGACGGCAATCATCATACCGTAGGACATGCCTTCGGAGCGTACATCATTGTGGCCGATGTCCTCGATGTAGGCCATATCGTCGCCGACGGGATAGTAGATGCGCTGAGCGTTGTCGTCGCCGTAGAAAAGCTGTTTCCACGCGGCATCGAGCTTGGCCTGGATTTCGGCCTCGCTTTTATTTAGCATCTCTTTGAACAGATTGTGGTAGCGA
>JBBIJG010000282.1:0-4530 GCA_037446095.1 Caldilineae bacterium | reverse complement strand
CACCGGGCCGGGCACGGCGCCGGCACTCTGGGGGCCCACATGGAGCCTCCGGAATTCGTCCACCCAGGCAATAGACCCGCCGCCCTGGCCGATTTCCACCAGGTCAACGACCGGCACCATGACCGGGTAGCCGGCCGAGGTTTCCGTACGGCCGATATGGTAGTCGGTGTTCAGTTTGACCTGGCCGCCCGTAATCAGGGAGCATTTGGCCGTCGTCCCGCCGATGTCAATGGCGATGGCGTCCAGTTCCCCGATCAGCCGACCCAACGCCGCCGCGCCCCAGACGCCGCTGGCGGGCCCTGATTCGACCATCGTGATCGGAATCTGGCGCGCACTCTTGACGGTATCCACCCCACAGTTGGATTGCATGATGTAGGGTGTGCAACGCATACCGGCCTCGTAGAGGGTGCTGGTCAGGCGGTCCAGATAGCGGTGGGTGACCGGTTGCACGTACGCGGACAGCACGGCGGTGCTAGTGCGCTCATACTCGCGCCACTCGCGCGTGATCTGGTGCGAGGCCACTGCCGAGACTTCTGGCCAAAGCTCTTTGACCCTGGCCAGCGCGGCTTCCTCATGGGCCGGGTTGGCATAGGAGTTGATGAAGCAGATGGCGATGGCCTCCACTCCCTCGGCCCGGAAATCGTCAAGGATAGCCGGCAGGCCGGAAAGGTCCAGGGGCAGGGTCTCAACCCCCTTGTAGTTGATGCGTCCCCTCACTTCACGGCGCAGGTAGCGGGGCACGAAGGGCTGGGGCTTGCGGTATTCCAGGTTGAAAAAGTCGGGGCGGTTGCCGCGGCCGATCTCCAGGATGTCCCGAAAGCCCTCGGTCGTGAGCAGCCCGACCTTGGCCCCTTTTCTCTCCGTGATGGCGTTGATGACGATGGTTGTCCCGTGCACAAAGGAGGCGAACTCGCTCGGCTTTATGCCGCTGGCGGCGATGACGTCCATCACGCCCTTTTCAAATTGGGCCGGGGTGGTGTGGCTCTTGCCGGTGATAACCTCACCGTCTGGGGTCACGCACACCAGGTCCGTGAATGTACCTCCAATGTCTGTAGCTACTCTTAGCATATTGATTCCTCTCCTTTGAAGTTAGTACCTTTCCTGTGCCCATGAGGTTCTTGCTCGGCGGGCAAGAAAGCCAACCACGAAGACACAAGTCTTCTCCCGTTTTTTTCCCCTGTATCTTGGTGGTGAGATGGCCTTCTGAATTCCGGCTTGCCTGGGCCATGTCGGGCAAAGGTTTGCTCTGCCTGCGCCAGCCAGTGGCCTGCGCTACGGGCTCATGCTCCTTGCAACCAGGCCCTCATATCACCAAAATCGTACCGCGTCTCAAGGTGCCAGGGGGTAAATTCCTCAGGGGAAGGGGATTCATAGCCGCCTATCTTGCTATGGCTCCATCCAAAGCGGTTCTTCAGTTCGGCGGCGAACTCGGCTGTTTTGAAGGCGGCGAGCATGGGGTCTATAACGGGTACCCCCAGTTCCTCCTGGAGGTCACGGTAGAACCCATAGGTGGCAGTGCATCCCAGGATAAGCACCTCAGCTCCGTCGCGCTCTATGGCTTCCCGTGCCACCTGCCGGAAGCGGCGGGCCGTTTCCTCCTCGTCCCGGTGAAAGTCCAGCACGCCCAGGTCAACGGACTTGAAAGAGGCCAGCCTGTCCTTCATGCCATACCTGACCACGTTATCCATCATCTGGGGGATCCACTTCCTGCGGCCTACAATGATGGAAAATTTGTCCCCCAAAGTGGAAGCGATGCGGGTGGAGGCTTCACAGGGGGCTACGACGGCCATTCGCTCCGCCACCTCGCGGGCCTCCTGCAGGCCCGTATCATAGAAGCAGCCGATGACTGCCGCATCAAAGCCCTGCTTTTCGGCTTCTTTGATGAGATGTAGAATATCCACCAGGACCAGGGCCTCGTAGTAGCGATACTCCAGGTGCTCCGGGCCGCGGGGCAGATGGACCATAGTTAGCTCCGTCTCTTCCTGTTTCTGGCTAGTTAAGAGCTGGAGCCCCTCTGCCACCAGGCCAATACCCACAGGGTCAATGTACAAGATCTTTCGTTTCATAAGCTCTCTCCTTTCGACTGACCGTAAAGGTGGCAACGGACCATATGCCCCTCTTCGACCTCGACCATAACCGGATCCACTCTGGAACAGATGTCTGTCTTGGCAGGGCAGCGGAGGTGGAAGCTACACCCGCTGGGGACGTTAACGGGACTCGGGATTTCGCCGGTGGAGATGATCTTTTGCGGCTTGAGCTTCTCCTCTTCTTCCGAGACCACCGGAATGGAAGAGAGCAGCATTTGGGTGTAGGGATGGTAGGGGTTGCGGAAGAACTCGGCCGTCTCGGCCACTTCACAGATTTTACCCAGGTACATGATGGCCACCCGCGAGGCGACGTTGCGCATCAGGCTCAGGTCGTGGGTGATAAACAAATAAGAGAGGTGAAATTCCTTCTGCAGCCGGAGCAGGAGGTTGATGATCTTGCCCTGGATGGATACATCCAGCGCAGAGGTCGGTTCATCAAGGATGACGAAAGAAGGCTCGGTAGCCAGAGCCCTGGCGATGGCCACCATCTGTTTCTCACCCCCGCCCAGCATACGGGGATATTTGTACATATAGTCCGGTGGCAGCTCGACCATCTCCAGCAGCCGGACGACCTGCTCCAGCCGATTGGTATCCGGGCGGTGAATCTGAAGGGGCAACTCGATGATCTCTTTGATGCTCCGCCTGGGGTTCAGGGATGAGCCTGGGTCCTGATAGACGATTTGAATCTCTTTTCTCAGGGCCAGCGGCCGCGTCTTGTTGGCAAACAGATTCTGCCCTCGAAAGCTGATGGTGCCTGCGGTTGGCCGGTACATACCGATGGTCGTGTAAGCGACCGTACTCTTGCCGGAGCCAGATTCCCCAACCAGGCCGAAAGTCTCTCCCTCTCGTACGGTGAAGGAAACACCGTCTACAGCCTTGACCGTAATGGGCTCTCGTTTGAGGAGACCGCTGTGCCCGATGACAAAATACTTTTTCAGATCGGTGACCGTTAAAATATCCGTCGTCATGACCTCTACGTTTCCTTTCCACTATCCCGGTACAGGAAACAGGCGACCTCGTGGTCCGCGCTGAGTTTGTAGGAGGGAGGTTTCTCTTGCCGGCAGATGTCCATGGCCTGAGGGCAACGGGGGTGGAAACGGCAGCCCGGCGGTGGGTTAAGGTAGTTGGGGATCCGCCCCGGAATGCCATCGGAGACACCGCCGCCGGTCAGCCTGGGCACGGCATCCATCAACCCGCGCGTGTAGGGATGCAGCGGGGAGGAGAAGAGTTCTTTGGTGGCGGCGACTTCTACCATGTTGCCGGCGTACATTACGTAGACCCGGTCCGTCATCTCGCGGACGATACCCAGGGTATGGGTGATCAGGATGATGGAGGTGTTCCTTTCCTCGACCAGCTGCCTCAGCAGCCGCAGGATCTGGTCCTGGATGGTCACGTCCAGGGAGGTGCCCGGCTCATCGGCGATAAGCACCTCCGGGCTGGTGGCCAACGCCATCCCGATGCATACCCGCTGTCGCATCCCGCCACTGAGCTGGATAGGATAGCTGCGTAGCAGCCGTTCTGGATCGGCCAGGGCGACCTCCTGTAAGGAAGCGACAGCTCGTTGGTGAATCTCCTGGCGAGACAATGGTTTGTCCCGGTCCAAGGAGTGGCGGATCACCGCTTCCAACTGTTCGCCCACGCTAAAGACCGGGTTGAGGGCCGCGGTCGGATCTTGGAAGATCATCGAGATGCCCCGCCCTCGGACCTGGGTCAACTCGTTGTGGCTCATCTTCAGGATATCCCGGCCCTTGAAGTAGATCTCCCCTTGCGGGATGCGGGCCGGCGGCATCGGCAAGACGCGGAGGATGGCTTTCATCGTGGTCGTC
Source organism: Caldilineae bacterium (assembly GCA_037446095.1). Taxonomy (GTDB): domain Bacteria; phylum Chloroflexota; class Anaerolineae; order E26-bin7; family E26-bin7; genus E26-bin7. The sequence goes on along the minus strand of JBBIJG010000282.1, from coordinate 617 downwards.
TTGCCACAGCCCGTTTCACCGACCAGCCCGACTCTTTCGCCGCTGCGCATGAAGAAGTTGACGCCGTCCAAAACCCTGAGCCGTCCGCCATAGACAGAGAAATGGACGTGCAGATTCTTGATTTCGATTAATGGGGGGACAGTCATTTTAAATCTCCTCGGCAGCGAACATGTCGCGCACCCCGTCGCCTAACAGGTTGAAACCCAGGACGACAACGACGATGGCCAGGGCGGGGAAGACGGCGATCCACCATTGGTCGGGGAGGTATCGGGAGCCGTCGGCTACCATCGTCCCCAGGCTGGGTTCGGGCGGCTGCACCCCCAGGCCGACGAAGCTGAGCATGGAGCCGATGATGATCACCCAGGCCACGTCCAAGCTCATCTTAGTCAGGACGGGGGAAATGGTGTTGGGCAGGATCTCGCGGAAGATGATGTGGGCCGTGCTGGCGCCGGTGACCTCAGCCGCAGAGACAAAGTACTCGTTGCGCAAGGCCACCCCCAGGCCATAGACCAGGCGGGTGTACCACGGCCACCACATCAGCGAGACAGCCATCATGCCGTTCCACAGATTTGGCTTCAGCACCGAAGCGACGGCCAGGGCCAGGATCAAGGGGGGCA